>JAYOST010000053.1:0-7464 GCA_038139365.1 Alphaproteobacteria bacterium | reverse complement strand
CTTTGCCAGCCGTGCACCCTGACCGGTCATCCTTGCCGGTCATCCTTGCTGGTCAGGCGGGCGCGCGCTCGGCGCGTGGCGTGCGCCCGTAGCATTCGCGGTAGCATTTCGAGAAATGCGAGGCTGAGACAAAGCCGCAGGCAAGCGCCACCGACAGGATCGACATCGATGTCTGGCGCAGCAGATGACGCGCCCGCGCCAGCCGCAAATTCAGATAATAGCGTGTCGGCGTCGTGTTCAGATATTTGCGGAACAGCCTTTCGAGTTGCCGCGTCGACAGGTTGGTCATGCGCGCGATGTCGGTCTGCGCCAGCGGCTCTTCCAGATTGTCCTCCATCGTCTTCACGACGGCCAGCAATTTGGGATGGCTGACCCCGAGCCGTGAGCGCAGTTCCATGCGCTGCCGGTCGGTCGGTTCGCGAATCCGGTCATGAATGAACTGGTCGGACACCTCGGCCGCCAGCGCGGCGCCGTGCGACTGGGCGATCAGGTTCAGCATCATGTCCAGCGAGGCGGTGCCGCCGGAACAGGTCACCCGGGTGCCGTCCACCTCGAACAGATCATTGGTGATCTCCAGCTCGGGAAATTCCTCGGCGAGGCCGTCGATATTCTCCCAATGAATGGTGCAGCGCCGCTCGTCGAGAAGGCCGGCCGCCGCCATGACATAGGTGCCGGTGCAGATGGCCCCGATGACAGCGCCGTTCCGGTCAAGCCGTCGCACCAGGTTCAGCACGTTGCGGTCGGTGTTTCCGCGCACATTCAGCCCGGCGCAGACAAACACCATCCGGCAATCCTGCAGCACCGTCGCGTCACCGTCCGAGGCCACCTCGACACCGTTGCTGGCGACTGCCGGCGTGCCGGTCGGGCTGGCGATGACCCAGGCATAGAGGTCGCGGTTGCTCTGCCGGTTGGCGGCGCGCAACGGCTCGATCGCCGAGGCGAAGGCCAGCATCGAAAAATCATTGAGAAGCAGAAATCCGATTTTCTGCGGCGATGTGCTGCTGTCATGCTGCAGCAGTGACTTGATGGTCTGCACACTCATCGCAGATATCCCCTACAAGCAGAACCGAAAACCCGGTAGACAGGGTGGCTCTTTGCATGTCCTGAAATTTTTGTACGACGAAAAAAGTCGGAATTGAAACAAAAAATTTGGGCCACGAGACGGTTTTTGCTAGGACAGCCGGCATGAATGACACCACCCCGGATATCATCATCAGCGCCGGCAATGCCGAGGTGAAACGGCTGCGGTCGCTTCATGAACGCAAATTCCGGCGCCAGACAGGCTGGTTTCTGGCCGAGGGCATGCGAATCTGCACCGAGGCGGTGGCGCTTGGCTGGCGCATGCACAGGCTTGCCTATCTGGCGTCGCGCGCCGATGACCGCCAGGTGCGGGCATTGCTGCAGGCCCTGTCGCGTGATGGTGGACGGGCCCTGCCCGTCACCGAATCTCTGCTGGCGCGGGTCAGCCGCAAGGACAATCCGCAAATGGTGCTTGGTGCCTTTGAGCAGCGCTGGCGTGGCGCCGATGAGGTGGTTCCGGATCCGGCGCGATGCTGGGTCGCGCTCGACCGGGTGCGTGACCCGGGCAATCTGGGGACCATCATGCGCACCGCCGATGCTACCGGCGCGCGCGGTGTGATTCTCATCGGTGACTGCACCGACCCCTATTCGGTGGAGGCGGTTCGCGCCTCCATGGGCGCGGTGTTCAATGTCGAGCTGGCGCATATGTCGGAGGCGGAGTTTCTCGCCTTTTCCGCCGGCTGGCCCGGGCGCATTGTCGGCACGGCACTGCCGGCGAGCGTCGATTATCGCGAGGCGGATTATAGCGGGCCGCTGATTCTCTTGATGGGCAATGAACAGGCCGGCCTAACCGAGGCGCTGATGGCGGCCTGCAGCCAGCTTGTGCGGATGCCGATGCTGGGCCGGTCGGATTCGCTGAATCTGGCGGTGGCCAGCGGCCTTGCACTTTATGAGGTGCTGCGCCGGTAAAGACCGGCGCGCGGCGCGTCAGCCTGCCTTCCAGCGTGCGAAATTGGCCTGGCTTATGACGCGTGGATCACCACCTGTCTCGACGCTGACAAGCTCGCCGGACGACACCGTTCCCGCAACCCCGGCCATCATGTCGGCAAGCGCATAATGCGCCGCCTGCGACGAGGCGCGGATGGCATAGATGGTCAACAGCAGGAACAGCGGCGTATCGGACAGCAGGTCGCGGCAACCGCGCAGCAGCGGGACAAGGTCGGTCTCGATCTGCCAGCGCTCGCCCTTCGGCCCGCGGCCATATTTCGGCGGGTCGAGAAGAATGCCGTCATAGGACCGCCCACGCCGGATCTCGCGCTCGACGAACCGGCCGGCATCCTCGGTGATGAAGCGGATCGGCGCGTCGCCAAGGCCGGCCTCGTCACGGTTTTCAAAAGCCTGCGCGATGGCCTTGCGGCTGGCATCGACATGCGCCACCTCGGCGCCGGCGCGCGCGGCATGAAGGCTGGCGACACCGGAATAGGCGAACAGGTTCAGGATACGCGGTGCCCGCCCGCGCCGCGAGATGAAATCGCCGATCAATTCAGCGCACCAGTTCCAGTGCGGTGCCTGTTCGGGAAAGAATCCAAGATGCCTGAACGGGGTCGGCCGCGCCAGGAACCGCAGCCCGTCATAGGTGACCGGCCAATGTGGCGGCAAGGAGGGCGACAGGGTCCAGCCGCCAGAATCCTCGTCATCATCGCCGCGTCCCTGGCTGGCCACAAACCGCCCGTCGGCGGCCTGCCAGTCGGCATTCGTCAGGCGCGGCGCCCACATTGCCTGCGGTTCCGGACGAACGAAGGTGAAAGTGCCGAAACGCTCCAGCTTGCGCCCGTCGCCACTGTCGAGAAGCGCGTAATCCTGCCAGTCATCGGCAGCCAGAAGACATGGCTGCGGGATAGCACCAGCGGGCATTTCAGCGGATGGATCAGGGGTTTCGGCATCACTCATGCGCGGACCATGCCGCCTTGGCCGGGCAAAATCAACCCCGGTTGATTGGCCTTGATCAGCATCTGAACAGCGCGAAAATTTCGCTCAATGAAAGTCGTTTAACAGGTTAATTGGAATATATTTCTAAAAATGGTTGGGAGTTGAAGCGAGTTGCTTTACACCAGCCCCATTGAATGCCGGGCCTCATGCCCGTTGGCAATCTATCGCGAAAGGATGTCCCATGGCGGCCATGGACGCAACCGACAGGAAAATCCTTGGTCATCTTCAGGAGAATGCCGCGCAGCCGGTGGCCGAAATCGCGCGCAAGGTAGGCCTGTCGGTGACACCCTGCTGGCGACGTATCCAGCGGCTTGAGGAGATCGGCGTGATTCGCAAGCGCGTCGCGCTTCTTGATCCGACAAAAGTCGGGGTCGGGATGTCGGTGTTCGTCGCGCTGCGGACCGACCAGCATAACGCCGACTGGCTGCAATCCTTCGCGACGATGATTGCCGACATGCCCGAGGTTGTCGAATTCTACCGGATGAGCGGCGAGGTTGATTATCTGCTGCGTGTGGTCGTCGCCGACATGGCGGCCTATGACGCCTTTTACCGGCACCTCATCAGCAAGGTGCAGCTGACCGATGTCAGCTCATCCTTCGCGATGGAGGAAATCAAATTCACAACGGCGTTGCCGATCGCTGCCGACCCCGCATCCTAGCCGCGCGCGGCCAGAATCTCGGCGACAGGCTGTTCGGCATTGACACCGCGGCAATGGATCTGGTGCCAAAGCGCGTAGAACAGCAGCCGCCAGGCGAGCAGCCCGCCCCGACCATTGCCGCGGCCATCGGCAGAGTCGATGACCGCCCGCGCCGTGCCGGCGCTGATCAGCCCGGCGACACCTTCCTGCGCCGCCACAAGCGGTGCCAGCGTGCGGGATTCCTCGGCGATCCATCCACCGACGGGCACCGTGAAACCGCGCTTTCTGGCAAAGGGCCGGCAGGCCGGCAGGCGTTCGGCAAGCCAGGATTTGACCAGATGCTTGCCACCGCCACGTCCGATCTTCGCCGCCACCGGAAGATGGAACCCCCAGCTGGACAGGTGCCGGTCGATGAACGGTGTGCGCCCCTCCAGACCGTGACGCATCAGGCAGCGGTCAAGCTTGATCAGCAGATCATTCGGCAGCCAGTCATCGATATCGTGGCGTTGTAGCGCGGCAAGGGCGGCGTGCCGGTCTGCCAGCCGTTGCAGGAGGCCGGGCATGGTGGTGCCGGCGCGCTCATAGCGTGTTGACAGACGCCGTGTCACCTCATCACCGAACAATCCGGCCCGCAATGCCGGGCCGGGCCGGGTTGGGAATTTCGCACCGATGGCGCGCAGGCCGGCCCGATAACGGCCATAGCCGGCAAAGAACTCGTCGCCGCCCTCGCCGGACAGCACCACCTTGACATCGCGCGCCGCCCGGCGGGCCAGATGCAGCGTCGGCAAAATGGCATAATCGGCCACGGCGTCGTCGCAGGCCAGCGCCGCCAGCCCGGCATCGGCAAGGAAGTCGGCCTTGCCATAGGCAACATCGACAAACTCGGCGCCCTCGCCGGCGGCAAGTGATGCCGCGAGGGCTGTTTCATCATCCGCGTCGCGGTCAAAACGCACCGTATAGGTCAGGATCGGCTCGCCGCCCCCGTCGCGCGACCGCAGATCGGCGAGCGCCGCGAGGATGGCCGTTGAATCAACGCCGCCGGAAAAGAACAGTCCCAGCGGCACATCGGCCATCAGATGCGCCTCGACACTGTCATGGAGCTGCTTACCGAACGCCTCTATCGTCGGTGCGGCCGGGTTGATCAGGCTCGTCTCAAGCGGTGCGTCCGTCATTGCCTCGGCGATCTGCCCGTCGCGGATGACCAGAATCTGACCCGGGGCAACACGCCGGATCGCCGGGAAGGCCGGCAGATCGTCCGGCGCGAACTGGCGGTCGATGATGCAGGCGGCGTGAAGCGGGTCGGGTGCGGCCCTGTCTGTCGCGGTTTCGGCAACGCCGATGGCGCGAAGCGCGGCAATCTCCGAGGCAAAGAACAGCCCGTCCGCCGTCTCGCAGATATAGAGCGGCTTGATCCCGAACGGATCGCGGATCAGCAGCCCGTCGCCGCTGTCCGGATCATAAAGCGCCGCCGCATACATGCCGCGAAGCTGTCGCAGGGCGGCGGTGCCGTGGCGTGACCAGAGCGCCAGCAAGGTCTCGCAATCCGAGCCGGAAGCGAAATCATAGCCATCGCAATGCGATTGTCGCAGCGCCGCGTGATTGTAGATCTCGCCATTCGCGATCAGCACCGCGCCACCTTCGCCTGGAGGCGCGATGAAGGGCTGTGCCCCCTTTGCCAGATCGACAATCGACAGGCGCGTATGGATGAATCCGACATGGCTGTCGGTGAAACGTCCGCTGCCGTCAGGGCCCCGGTGCGCCAGCGCGCCCTCGATCCTGCCCAGAGCGCCTGTCGGCGCGACGCCGCCCGGGCGAAGGAAATAGCCACCAATGCCGCACATCAGCCGGCAACCCTTTCCAGAAACGCGATCCAGTCCCCGGTCACCTTGCGGGGTGACAGGGTGGCCTGCCAGTGGGTGCGCCCCCCCTCTGCCAGACGCGCCGCCAATGTCGTGTCGGTCATCAGTTGGCCAATCGCATCCGCCATGGCCGCGGCGTCATCGACCGGCACCAGCAGGCCATTGACGCCGTCCTCGATCAATTCGCACCCACCATTGGTGCGGGTCGAGATGACCGGCCTGCCGCAGGCCATCCCCTCGGCGATGACATTGCCGAAAGGTTCGTGCCGGGACGGGCAGACAAGAATATCGGCGCCGCGGATGACGGCCTGCGGGTCTTCCTGCCAGCCCAGAAACACCACCTGTTCGGCGACACCAAGCTCATCCGCAAGATCGCCAAGCATGCCGCGCTGCGGCCCGTCGCCGGCCAGCCACAGCACGCCCTCGGGCAGGGTGGCGAAGGCGCGGATCAAGGTATCGAAAGCCTTGTTTTCGTGCAGCCTGCCAAGGGCGGCGATGACCGGCCCGTCGTGGCGTGGCCCTTCGAACACCGGGCCTTCGGCGCCGTCCGGAACGAAATTGATCTGATGGTGAACACGGTTCTTCGGCACGCCCTCGGCGATCAGATAATCGGCGATATCCCGCGTGTTGGCGACCAGCCAGTCACAGCCACGATAATATTTCAGATTGTAGAACCCGCCGAGCCTCGCAACATGCGGGCATCCTGTCGGCGGTGTCAGTATCGTGGCCCGGTTCATCCAGCTGAGAACGACATCGGCTGCGGCGCGGTGGATGGCGGCGGCGATCCGGCGGCGATGCAGCGGTGCCAGAACCGGTGAGAACCCGCACTCCACCACGTCAAGCCCGGCCATGCGCAGGCGGGCCACGCGATCGCTGTCGGGCTTGATCATCAGATGCTGCGCCATGCCGGTCCCCTGAAAGGCGATGGCAAGCCGTTCGAAGAACAGCTCGGCACCGCCATGCCTGGCACCTGCCATTGTCTGGAACAGCCGCAGGTCGGTGCGCGGCGGAGATGATAGAGATGTCGTCACGCGGCGTCCGTCTAGAGCTGGATATAGGTTGTCTTGATCTCGCTGTAGGCTTCCAGCGAGTAGGCGCTGTTCTCGCGGCCGAAGCCGGATTGCTTGACCCCGCCGAAGGGCAGCCCCGGTGGCAGGATATTGTAGGTGTTGACCCAGACATTGCCGCTTTCAAGCCGCGCGGCGACGCGGTGCGCGCGCGCCAGATCGCTTGTCATCAACCCGGCGCCAAGTCCAAAGTTGGTGGCATTTGCGCGGCTGATGGCCTCCTCCTCATCCGTGAAGGTCAGTACCGACATCACCGGTCCGAAGATTTCCTCCCTGACATGCCGCATATCGTCCCGGCAGCCGGTGAGGATGGTCGGCTCCATGAAATAGCCATTCTCGAATCCTTGCGGGTGGACGCGCTTGCCGCCGGCGGCAAGCGTGGCGCCCTCTTCGGTGCCGCCACTGACATAATCAAGGACCTTCAGAAGATGCGATTCGGAAATCAGCGCGCCCATCTGCACATCCTCGGCCATCGGGTCGCCGACCCGCATCGCGCGGGCGCGCTCGACAAGTGCCGCCTCGAACTCGGTGGCGATGCCGGCTTCGACAAAGACACGGGTGGCGTTCGAGCAGACCTCGCCGGCAGTGTAGAAATTGGCATCGAGTGCGGTCTGCACGGCAAGGTCGAAATCGGCATCGGCAAAGACGATCAATGGCGATTTGCCGCCAAGTTCCAGCGTCACCTTCTTCAGTGTTTCGGCCGACTGGCCCATGATCAGCCGGCCGGTATCAACGCCGCCGGTCAGCGAGATCTTGGCAATGCCGGGATGCGCGCAGATCGCGCGCCCGATATTGTGATCGCCATGCACAATCTGGAACAGCCCGTCGGGAAGCCCTGCCTCGCCGAGCAGGTCGGCCACCATATGCGCTGTCAGCGGCGTCATCTCGGACG
>JAYOST010000052.1:0-8648 GCA_038139365.1 Alphaproteobacteria bacterium | reverse complement strand
CGCCGGCGAATCACCGACCGTCATGAAGCCGTGATTGCCCATCATCATCATCATCCTGTTGCCAAGAAGCGTCGACAGCCGTTCGGCCTCGTCACCAAGGCCCATGCCGTCAAACCCGCTGTCGATGGCGACGCGGTTGTGGAAGCGGGCGGTGGTCTGGTCAACCGCCGGCAGCACCGGCGATTTCACCGCGCTGAGCGCGGTGGCGTAATGTGAATGGAGATGCACGATACAGCGCGCCTGCGGGTTGTTGCGATGCATCGCGCCATGGATTGCCCAGGCGGTGGCATCGATATGCGGGCGTACCGAATCATCAAGCTCGCGGGCATCGACAAGCAGCATGTCGCTTGCCTTCAGCTTCGAGAAATGAATGCCGTAGGGATTCATCAGGAACATCTGGCCGTCATCCGAGACAGCACAGGAGAAATGGTTCGAGACGCCCTCATGCATGTTCTCGCGCGCTGTCCAGCGAAAGATCGCCGCGAGGTCGCAGCGGGTTTCGTGAATGTCGGCGTCGGTTCCGGACATGGCGGTCTCCCGGGTCTGTCTTCCGGTCAGGATTACGTAGCAAGCCTGCCGCAGGCCACCTGTCTTCGCAACGCAAAACTCGCCGCTCCGACATGACTGCCCTGAGGTGACTGCGTTTTAGCGGTTGCGCCGGGACCGGTGGCAGGGTGAAATGACGGCACGAGAAACAGGAGCGCGCGATGCAGATCTGCAGATCCCTTGTCGGCGGCAAAGAAGTCGCCGGTGCCGGCCCCACCATCGACAAGATCTATCCGGCCACCGGCGAGGTGATCGCCAGGATTGAGCCGGCCGACGGGACCATTCTGGAGTCTGCGGTCACCGCCGCCAGCGCCGCGCAGGTGGAATGGGCGGCCCGCGGCGGCCATGAGCGCGGCCGGATTCTGGGGCGCGCCGCGCAGCTGTTGCGCGAGAATAATGACGAGCTGGCGCGGCTTGAGGTGATGGATGTCGGCAAATGCCTCGGCGAGGCGGTGTCGGCCGATGTGCCGAGCGGCGCGGACGCGATGGAATATTTCGGCGCGCTGGCGCAGACCGGCACCGGCGACATGCGGCGCTATCCCGACGCCATCGCCTATTGCGAGCGGGTGCCGCTTGGCATCTGTGCCGGTATCGGCGCCTGGAACTACCCGGTGCAGATTGCCTGCTGGAAAGCGGCACCGGCGCTTGCCGCCGGCAACGCCTTCATCCTGAAACCATCCGAGATGACGCCGCTGACAGCGCATATGGTGGCCGACCTGCTTGCCGAGGCCGGGCTTCCCGACGGGCTGTTCCAGATTGTTCATGGTGATCACAGCATCGGGCGCGCCATCTGCGCGCATCCGGGGATTGCCAAGATCTCGCTGACCGGCGGTGTCGATACCGGCCGCCTGATCATGGGCCAGTCGGCCGACACGCTGAAGAAGGTGACGCTGGAACTTGGCGGCAAATCGCCCTTGATCGTCTTTGCTGATGCCGATTTCGACCTTGCCGTGCAGACTGCGCTCGATGCGAATTTCTACACTGCCGGCGAGGTCTGTTCGAACGCCACACGGGTCTTTGTCGAAGCCGGCATCGCCGCCGATTTCGAGGCGGCGCTTGTCGAGCGCGCCCGCGCCATGCGGGTCGGCGACCCGATGGCCGAGGATGTGCAGATGGGCGCCCTGATTTCCGAGCCGCATCTTCTGAAGGTTCTCGACTATGTCAGCGGCGGTATGGCCGAGGGCGCCACGCTTGCCGCCGGTGGCCAACGTGTCCATCCGCAGGGGTTCGAGAACGGCTATTTCATGGAGCCGACCATCCTCACCGGCTGCCGGGATGATATGCGGCATGTCAGGGAGGAAATCTTCGGACCGGTGATGTCGGTACTGACCTTCACGGATGAGGAGGAGGCCATCAGCCGCGCAAATGCCACCAACTTTGGACTTGGCGCCGGGTTGATGACAAGCGATCTGGCGCGCGCGCACCGCGTCGCCGCGCGGCTTGAAAGCGGCAATGTCTGGGTCAACACCTACAATATCCTGCCACCGGGGCTGCCCTTCGGCGGGGTCAAGCAATCCGGCTTCGGCCGCGAGAACAGCGCCTACTCGCTGGAAGCCTACAGCGAGATCAAGACAACCTATATCCAGCTCTAGACGGACGCCGCGTGACGACATCTCTATCATCTCCGCCGCGCACCGACCTGCGGCTGTTCCAGACAATGGCAGGTGCCAGGCATGGCGGTGCCGAGCTGTTCTTCGAACGGCTTGCCATCGCCTTTCAGGGGACCGGCATGGCGCAGCATCTGATGATCAAGCCCGACAGCGATCGCGTGGCCCGCCTGCGCATGGCCGGGCTTGACGTGGTGGAGTGCGGGTTCTCACCGGTTCTGGCACCGCTGCATCGCCGCCGGATCGCCGCCGCCATCCACCGCGCCGCAGCCGATGTCGTTCTCAGCTGGATGAACCGGGCCACGATACTGACACCGCCGACAGGATGCCCGCATGTTGCGAGGCTCGGCGGGTTCTACAATCTGAAATATTATCGTGGCTGTGACTGGCTGGTCGCCAACACGCGGGATATCGCCGATTATCTGATCGCCGAGGGCGTGCCGAAGAACCGTGTTCACCATCAGATCAATTTCGTTCCGGACGGCGCCGAAGGCCCGGTGTTCGAAGGGCCACGCCACGACGGGCCGGTCATCGCCGCCCTTGGCAGGCTGCACGAAAACAAGGCTTTCGATACCTTGATCCGCGCCTTCGCCACCCTGCCCGAGGGCGTGCTGTGGCTGGCCGGCGACGGGCCGCAGCGCGGCATGCTTGGCGATCTTGCGGATGAGCTTGGTGTCGCCGAACAGGTGGTGTTTCTGGGCTGGCAGGAAGACCCGCAGGCCGTCATCCGCGGCGCCGATATTCTTGTCTGCCCGTCCCGGCACGAACCTTTCGGCAATGTCATCGCCGAGGGGATGGCCTGCGGCAGGCCGGTCATCTCGACCCGCACCAATGGTGGGTGCGAATTGATCGAGGACGGCGTCAATGGCCTGCTGGTGCCGGTCGATGACGCCGCGGCCATGGCGGATGCGATTGGCCAACTGATGACCGACACGACATTGGCGGCGCGTCTGGCAGAGGGGGGGCGCACCCACTGGCAGGCCACCCTGTCACCCCGCAAGGTGACCGGGGACTGGATCGCGTTTCTGGAAAGGGTTGCCGGCTGATGTGCGGCATTGGTGGCTATTTCCTTCGCCCGGGCGGCGTCGCGCCGACAGGCGCTCTGGGCAGGATCGAGGGCGCGCTGGCGCACCGGGGCCCTGACGGCAGCGGACGTTTCACCGACAGCCATGTCGGATTCATCCATACGCGCCTGTCGATTGTCGATCTGGCAAAGGGGGCACAGCCCTTCATCGCGCCTCCAGGCGAAGGTGGCGCGGTGCTGATCGCGAATGGCGAGATCTACAATCACGCGGCGCTGCGACAATCGCATTGCGATGGCTATGATTTCGCTTCCGGCTCGGATTGCGAGACCTTGCTGGCGCTCTGGTCACGCCACGGCACCGCCGCCCTGCGACAGCTTCGCGGCATGTATGCGGCGGCGCTTTATGATCCGGACAGCGGCGACGGGCTGCTGATCCGCGATCCGTTCGGGATCAAGCCGCTCTATATCTGCGAGACGGCGGACGGGCTGTTCTTTGCCTCGGAGATTGCCGCGCTTCGCGCCATCGGCGTTGCCGAAACCGCGACAGACAGGGCCGCACCCGACCCGCTTCACGCCGCCTGCATCATCGACCGCCAGTTCGCGCCGGACGATCTGCCGGCCTTCCCGGCGATCCGGCGTGTTGCCCCGGGTCAGATTCTGGTCATCCGCGACGGGCAGATCGCCGAGGCAATGACGGACGCACCGCTTGAGACGAGCCTGATCAACCCGGCCGCACCGACGATAGAGGCGTTCGGTAAGCAGCTCCATGACAGTGTCGAGGCGCATCTGATGGCCGATGTGCCGCTGGGACTGTTCTTTTCCGGCGGCGTTGATTCAACGGCCATCCTCGCGGCGCTCGCCGATCTGCGGTCGCGCGACGGGGGCGGCGAGCCGATCCTGACCTATACGGTGCGTTTTGACCGCGACGCGGATGATGAAACAGCCCTCGCGGCATCACTTGCCGCCGGCGAGGGCGCCGAGTTTGTCGATGTTGCCTATGGCAAGGCCGACTTCCTTGCCGATGCCGGGCTGGCGGCGCTGGCCTGCGACGACGCCGTGGCCGATTATGCCATTTTGCCGACGCTGCATCTGGCCCGCCGGGCGGCGCGCGATGTCAAGGTGGTGCTGTCCGGCGAGGGCGGCGACGAGTTCTTTGCCGGCTATGGCCGTTATCGGGCCGGCCTGCGCGCCATCGGTGCGAAATTCCCAACCCGGCCCGGCCCGGCATTGCGGGCCGGATTGTTCGGTGATGAGGTGACACGGCGTCTGTCAACACGCTATGAGCGCGCCGGCACCACCATGCCCGGCCTCCTGCAACGGCTGGCAGACCGGCACGCCGCCCTTGCCGCGCTACAACGCCACGATATCGATGACTGGCTGCCGAATGATCTGCTGATCAAGCTTGACCGCTGCCTGATGCGTCACGGTCTGGAGGGGCGCACACCGTTCATCGACCGGCACCTGTCCAGCTGGGGGTTCCATCTTCCGGTGGCGGCGAAGATCGGACGTGGCGGTGGCAAGCATCTGGTCAAATCCTGGCTTGCCGAACGCCTGCCGGCCTGCCGGCCCTTTGCCAGAAAGCGCGGTTTCACGGTGCCCGTCGGTGGATGGATCGCCGAGGAATCCCGCACGCTGGCACCGCTTGTGGCGGCGCAGGAAGGTGTCGCCGGGCTGATCAGCGCCGGCACGGCGCGGGCGGTCATCGACTCTGCCGATGGCCGCGGCAATGGTCGGGGCGGGCTGCTCGCCTGGCGGCTGCTGTTCTACGCGCTTTGGCACCAGATCCATTGCCGCGGTGTCAATGCCGAACAGCCTGTCGCCGAGATTCTGGCCGCGCGCGGCTAGGATGCGGGGTCGGCAGCGATCGGCAACGCCGTTGTGAATTTGATTTCCTCCATCGCGAAGGATGAGCTGACATCGGTCAGCTGCACCTTGCTGATGAGGTGCCGGTAAAAGGCGTCATAGGCCGCCATGTCGGCGACGACCACACGCAGCAGATAATCAACCTCGCCGCTCATCCGGTAGAATTCGACAACCTCGGGCATGTCGGCAATCATCGTCGCGAAGGATTGCAGCCAGTCGGCGTTATGCTGGTCGGTCCGCAGCGCGACGAACACCGACATCCCGACCCCGACTTTTGTCGGATCAAGAAGCGCGACGCGCTTGCGAATCACGCCGATCTCCTCAAGCCGCTGGATACGTCGCCAGCAGGGTGTCACCGACAGGCCTACCTTGCGCGCGATTTCGGCCACCGGCTGCGCGGCATTCTCCTGAAGATGACCAAGGATTTTCCTGTCGGTTGCGTCCATGGCCGCCATGGGACATCCTTTCGCGATAGATTGCCAACGGGCATGAGGCCCGGCATTCAATGGGGCTGGTGTAAAGCAACTCGCTTCAACTCCCAACCATTTTTAGAAATATATTCCAATTAACCTGTTAAACGACTTTCATTGAGCGAAATTTTCGCGCTGTTCAGATGCTGATCAAGGCCAATCAACCGGGGTTGATTTTGCCCGGCCAAGGCGGCATGGTCCGCGCATGAGTGATGCCGAAACCCCTGATCCATCCGCTGAAATGCCCGCTGGTGCTATCCCGCAGCCATGTCTTCTGGCTGCCGATGACTGGCAGGATTACGCGCTTCTCGACAGTGGCGACGGGCGCAAGCTGGAGCGTTTCGGCACTTTCACCTTCGTTCGTCCGGAACCGCAGGCAATGTGGGCGCCGCGCCTGACGAATGCCGACTGGCAGGCCGCCGACGGGCGGTTTGTGGCCAGCCAGGGACGCGGCGATGATGACGAGGATTCTGGCGGCTGGACCCTGTCGCCCTCCTTGCCGCCACATTGGCCGGTCACCTATGACGGGCTGCGGTTCCTGGCGCGGCCGACCCCGTTCAGGCATCTTGGATTCTTTCCCGAACAGGCACCGCACTGGAACTGGTGCGCTGAATTGATCGGCGATTTCATCTCGCGGCGCGGGCGGGCACCGCGTATCCTGAACCTGTTCGCCTATTCCGGTGTCGCCAGCCTTCATGCCGCGCGCGCCGGCGCCGAGGTGGCGCATGTCGATGCCAGCCGCAAGGCCATCGCGCAGGCTTTTGAAAACCGTGACGAGGCCGGCCTTGGCGACGCGCCGATCCGCTTCATCACCGAGGATGCCGGCCGGTTCGTCGAGCGCGAGATCCGGCGTGGGCGGTCCTATGACGGCATTCTTCTCGACCCGCCGAAATATGGCCGCGGGCCGAAGGGCGAGCGCTGGCAGATCGAGACCGACCTTGTCCCGCTGCTGCGCGGTTGCCGCGACCTGCTGTCCGATACGCCGCTGTTCCTGCTGTTGACCATCTATGCCATCCGCGCCTCGTCGCAGGCGGCGCATTATGCGCTTGCCGACATGATGGCCGGGGTTGCGGGAACGGTGTCGTCCGGCGAGCTTGTCAGCGTCGAGACAGGTGGTGATCCACGCGTCATAAGCCAGGCCAATTTCGCACGCTGGAAGGCAGGCTGACGCGCCGCGCGCCGGTCTTTACCGGCGCAGCACCTCATAAAGTGCAAGGCCGCTGGCCACCGCCAGATTCAGCGAATCCGACCGGCCCAGCATCGGCATCCGCACAAGCTGGCTGCAGGCCGCCATCAGCGCCTCGGTTAGGCCGGCCTGTTCATTGCCCATCAAGAGAATCAGCGGCCCGCTATAATCCGCCTCGCGATAATCGACGCTCGCCGGCAGTGCCGTGCCGACAATGCGCCCGGGCCAGCCGGCGGAAAAGGCGAGAAACTCCGCCTCCGACATATGCGCCAGCTCGACATTGAACACCGCGCCCATGGAGGCGCGAACCGCCTCCACCGAATAGGGGTCGGTGCAGTCACCGATGAGAATCACACCGCGCGCGCCGGTAGCATCGGCGGTGCGCATGATGGTCCCCAGATTGCCCGGGTCACGCACCCGGTCGAGCGCGACCCAGCATCGCGCCGGATCCGGAACCACCTCATCGGCGCCACGCCAGCGCTGCTCAAAGGCACCAAGCACCATTTGCGGATTGTCCTTGCGGCTGACCCGCGCCAGCAGAGATTCGGTGACGGGCAGGGCCCGTCCACCATCACGCGACAGGGCCTGCAGCAATGCCCGCACCTGGCGGTCATCGGCGCGCGACGCCAGATAGGCAAGCCTGTGCATGCGCCAGCCAAGCGCCACCGCCTCGGTGCAGATTCGCATGCCCTCGGCCAGAAACCAGCCTGTCTGGCGCCGGAATTTGCGTTCATGAAGCGACCGCAGCCGTTTCACCTCGGCATTGCCGGCGCTGATGATGATATCCGGGGTGGTGTCATTCATGCCGGCTGTCCTAGCAAAAACCGTCTCGTGGCCCAAATTTTTTGTTTCAATTCCGACTTTTTTCGTCGTACAAAAATTTCAGGACATGCAAAGAGCCACCCTGTCTACCGGGTTTTCGGTTCTGCTTGTAGGGGATATCTGCGATGAGTGTGCAGACCATCAAGTCACTGCTGCAGCATGACAGCAGCACATCGCCGCAGAAAATCGGATTTCTGCTTCTCAATGATTTTTCGATGCTGGCCTTCGCCTCGGCGATCGAGCCGTTGCGCGCCGCCAACCGGCAGAGCAACCGCGACCTCTATGCCTGGGTCATCGCCAGCCCGACCGGCACGCCGGCAGTCGCCAGCAACGGTGTCGAGGTGGCCTCGGACGGTGACGCGACGGTGCTGCAGGATTGCCGGATGGTGTTTGTCTGCGCCGGGCTGAATGTGCGCGGAAACACCGACCGCAACGTGCTGAACCTGGTGCGACGGCTTGACCGGAACGGCGCTGTCATCGGGGCCATCTGCACCGGCACCTATGTCATGGCGGCGGCCGGCCTTCTCGACGAGCGGCGCTGCACCATTCATTGGGAGAATATCGACGGCCTCGCCGAGGAATTTCCCGAGCTGGAGATCACCAATGATCTGTTCGAGGTGGACGGCACCCGGGTGACCTGTTCCGGCGGCACCGCCTCGCTGGACATGATGCTGAACCTGATCGCCCAGTCGCACGGCGCCGCGCTGGCGGCCGAGGTGTCCGACCAGTTCATTCATGACCGGATTCGCGAACCGACCGACCGGCAGCGCATGGAACTGCGCTCACGGCTCGGGGTCAGCCATCCCAAATTGCTGGCCGTCGTGAAGACGATGGAGGACAATCTGGAAGAGCCGCTGGCGCAGACCGACATCGCGCGCATGACCAACCTGTCGACGCGGCAACTCGAAAGGCTGTTCCGCAAATATCTGAACACGACGCCGACACGCTATTATCTGAATTTGCGGCTGGCGCGGGCGCGTCATCTGCTGCGCCAGACATCGATGTCGATCCTGTCGGTGGCGCTTGCCTGCGGCTTTGTCTCAGCCTCGCATTTCTCGAAATGCTACCGCGAATGCTACGGGCGCACACCACGCGCCGAGCGCGCGCCCGCCTGACCAGCAAGGATGACC
>JAYOST010000051.1:3057-10116 GCA_038139365.1 Alphaproteobacteria bacterium | reverse complement strand
CCTGCTCGTCATAGGCAATTTCCTGGCCCATGGCGATGGCGAGCGCCTCGGTCAGGCCACCATGGACCTGGCCTTCGATGACCATCGGGTTGATGCGGGTGCCGCAATCATCCAGCGCATAGAACTGGCGGATTTCGGTGGTGCCCGTATCGACGTTGATCTCCATCACGCAGATGTAGGAGCCGAACGGATAGGTCATGTTCGGCGGGTCATAGTAGCTGACCGCCTCGAGACCCGGCTCGACGCCCGGGATCGCCTGATTGTACGAGGCGAACGCGATTTCCTTCATCGTCTTGAAGCGCTCCGGCGCACCCTTGACCACGAACCGGTCGACATCCCACTCGACGTCGTCATCATGCACCTCGAGAAGGTAGGCCGCGATCATCTGCGCCTTGGCGCGGATTTTCCGGCCGGCCATGGCGGTGGCGGCGCCGGCCACAGGGGTCGAGCGCGAGCCATAGGTGCCGAGGCCGTAAGGCGCGGTATCGGTGTCGCCTTCCTCAAGGGTGATGTCCTCGGCCGGAATGCCGATCTCGGACGCCAGGATCTGCGAGAAGGTCGTGGCATGGCCCTGACCCTGCGAGATGGTGCCGAGGCGGGCGATGGCCGAGCCTGTCGGGTGGATGCGGATCTCGCAGCTGTCGAACATGCCGAGCCCGAGAATATCGCAGTTCTTGACCGGACCGGCCCCGACGATCTCGGTGAAGTGGCTGAGGCCGATGCCGAGAAGCGTACGGGTCTCGCCGCGCTTGAAGGCTTCGACACGCTCGGCCTGCTCCTTGCGGAGATCCTCGTAACCGACTGCTTTCAGGGCCTTTTCCCAACCGGTGTGGTAATCACCGGAATCATATTCCCAGCCGAGAGCCGACTGATACGGGAACTGGTCCTTCTTGATGAAGTTCTTGGCGCGAAGTTCTGCTGCGTCCATGCCGAGCTTGATGGCGAGAACCTCGATCATCCGCTCGATGAAATAGGCAGCTTCGGTCACCCGGAACGAACAGCGATATGCAACGCCGCCCGGAGCCTTGTTGGTGTAGATGCCGTCGACGGCCAGATAGGCGGTCGGGATATCATAGGAACCGGTGCAGATATTCATGAAGCCGGCCGGGAACTTGGTCGGGTCGGCACAGGCATCGAACGCGCCGTGGTCGGCCGTGGTGTGGCAATGCAGGCCGGTGATCTTGCCGTCCTTGGTCGCCGAGATGCGGCCCATCATCCAGTAGTCACGGGCAAAGGCTGTTGCCATCAGGTTGTCGGAACGGTCCTCGACCCACTTCACCGGAACGCCGGTGACGATGGAGGCGACGATCGAGCAGACATAGCCCGGATATACGCCGACCTTGTTGCCGAAACCGCCACCGATATCCGGCGAAATCACCCGGATGTTGTGCTCGGCAATGCCGGAAATCAGCGAGGCGACGGTCCGCACGGCGTGCGGCGCCTGGAAGGTGCCCCAGACGGTCAGCTTGCCATTGACCTTGTCCATCGACGCCACGCAGCCGCAGGTTTCCAGCGGGCACGGGTGTGTACGGTGGTAGTAGATCATCTCCTCGGCAACGACATCGGCTTCCGCCAGCACCGCCTCGGTGGCGGCGCGGTCACCCGACTCCCATGTGAAGATGTGGTTCGGGTGGCGACGGGGACCGTGCGCGCCCTCTTTCTGGTCGGCAATATCCTCGCGGAGAACCGGCGCATCGTCGGTTTCCGCCTTGAACGGATCGACCAGAACCGGCAGTTCCTCATACTCGACCTCGACGGCAGCGACGCCGTCAGACGCCGCATAGCGGTCATCAGCGACAACGAAAGCCACTTCCTGGCCCTGGAACAGCACCTTGCCGTCGGCAAGAACCATCTGCTTGTCACCAGCCAGCGTCGGCATCCAGTGCAGGCCCAGCGGCTCGAGATCGGCCGCGGTCAGCACGGCATGGACACCCGGGAGTGCCAGCGCCTTTTCGGTGTTGATTGCCTTCACCCGCGCATGCGCATAGGGCGAGCGGACGAAGTCACCGAACAGCATGCCCGGCAGCTTCAGGTCGTCGACATAATTGCCCTTGCCCTGGGTGAAACGTGCGTCCTCGACCCGCTTGCGCGAGGTTCCGAGGCCGTTCAGCGCGGCGACGCGCTCTTCCTTCGGAGGGGTAGCTTCGTTCATTACGCGGACTCCTTCATTTCATTCATCTTCGCGGCGGCGGCGAGGATGGCTTTCACAATGTTCTGGTAACCGGTGCAGCGGCAGAGATTGCCGGCAATGCCGAAACGCACCTCTTCCTCGGTCGGGTTCGGATTTTCCTGAAGCAGGCGATGCGCACGGGTGATCATACCCGGTGTGCAGTAGCCACATTGCAGGCCGTGATGCTCCTTGAACATTTCCTGCAGCACATGCAGCCCATCCGGCGAGCCAAGGCCCTCGATAGTGGTGATCTCGGCACCATTCGCCTGAGCGGCGAACACGGTGCAGGATTTTACCGACATGCCGTTCATATCCACCGTGCAGGCGCCGCAATGCGACGAGCTGCAACCGATATGCGGGCCAGTAATTCCCAGTTCCTCACGCAGAGCGTGGATCAGAAGCGTGCGCGGCTCGGTCAGAAGATCGACATCCTTGCCGTTCACATTCAGCTTGATATGCATCTTTTCCATTACAGTCTCTCCCTAGGCGCGCGAGCGAGCGCTCTCGATCGCCTTTTTGACGATCACGCCTGCGACATATTTCTTGAAATCGACCGGGCCACGCGTATCGGCGACCGGATCGGACGCGTCGACAGCAGCCTTCACAGCGGCCGCGACGGCGGCATCATCCAGCGACGAGCCGACCAGAACACCGACCGCATCCTCGCAATAGACGGGGGTGTCGGACAGGTTGGTCAGCGCCACAGACGCCGATGTGCAGGACCCGCCCTCAACGGTCAGCAGAACACCGGCGGCAGCCGTGGCGTAATCACCGATCTTGCGCTTCTGCTTTTCATAGGCGTAGCCGCCGCTGGTTGCGGCGAAGGTGATGCCGGTCAGGATTTCGTCATCCTCGCGGGCAGTGAAATAGGCCGCCTCGTAGAACTCGCGCGCTGCCACGGTGCGGGTGCCGTTCGGACCAGCAAGGTGGTAGGTCGCATCGAGTGTCTGCATCAGGCCCGGCATGTCGTTGGCCGGGTCGCCGTTGGCAACGTTACCGCCGATCGTGCCGATGTAGCGGACCTGCGGGTCGGCGATCTGCAGCGAAGCCTCGCGAACGATCGGCGCAGCAGCGGCAAGCGCGTCGCTGCTGATCAGCTCGTGCTGGGTGGTCATGGCGCCGATGGTCACGGTGCCGCCATCGACGGAAATGCCCTTCATCGATTCCACACCTGCCAGATCGACAAGATGGCTGATATCGGTGATCCGTTGCTTCATCACCGGGATCAGGCTGTGGCCGCCGGCAATGACACGGGCGTCATCGCCCCATTCGGCGAGAAGCCCGACGGCAGCATCCACGCTGTCAGGCCTGTGATAAGTGAACGCACCTGGAATCATGCGTCTTCCTCCCTTGATTTATTGTCTGCGGCCGCGTCACTGCGCAGCCGACGTTATTTCGTCAACTACAGTTCCGCATCAATTCGGGTTAAGGAAGCAGAAAGCGTTCACAAGGATGTGACGAATGCGCGCAACCTCGGAACGTCACGGGGCGCAACATCAAGCCCGGCCCACGCAAAACCCCGAAGAACGCTTCAAATGAGGCCTGTCAGGAGATCGTCAGGCCGCTGTAAGGCGGTTTCCCCTACACAAGACGTCCACAGACCTTATATCCTGACAAGATAACACCCGCTGTCTGGACAGGTATTCCGGCAGCGCATACATGCCCGACGGACAGATAGACAAAGGACCGGCACCATGTTCACGCGTTCATTTTCGTTGAAATCCCTGCGTGTGCAGGCACTCGGCTTTGTCGTACCAACAGCCCTGGCCTTTGCAGCGACCGTCCATGCACCCGCGCATGCAGATGTCATCACATCACACGGCATTTCGACATTCGGCGAACTCAAATACGAGGCCGGGTTCCCGCATCTGGACTATGTCAATCCTGACGCGCCAAAAGGCGGTGAAATTTCGGTATGGGGGTTTGGTTCGTTTGATTCCATGCACCCCTACACAACAAAGGGCCGTTCGGGGCAGTTATCCTCGATCTTTTTCGAAAGCCTTCTCGAGGGCACGGCCGACGAGCCTGATGCTGTTTACGGCCTTGTGGCGGAATCGCTGGAATATCCCGAGGACCGCTCGCACGTGATCTTCAACATGCGCCCCGAAGCGCGCTTTTCCGACGGCTCGCCGCTGACCGCAGATGATGTCGTCTTTTCCTATGAGACTTTGCGCGACAAGGGCCTGCCCTCGTTCCGCGCAGTCATCCAGAAGCAGGTCGAGAGCGCCGAGGCGCTGGGCCCGCACCGGGTGAAATTCACCTTCAAGGAAGGCGAGCCGACGCGCGACCTGCCGCAGACAGTCGGCGGGCTGCCGATCTTCTCCAAAGCCTATTACGAGGCGAGTGGCGCCGATTTCGAGGCGTCTACCCTGACACCCGGCCTCGGCTCCGGACCCTATGTTCTCGACTCGCTGGAGGTTGGCCAGCAGATCGTCTACCGGCGCAACCCCGACTATTGGGGCAAGGACCTCCCGATCAACAAGGGGCGGCATAATTTCGACCGTATCAGGATCGAGTATTTCGCCGACTACAACAGCGCGTTCGAGGGCTTCAAGGCCGGCACCTATACATACCGGACCGAGGCTTCGTCGAAAATCTGGGCGACCGGCTATGATTTTCCGGCCATCCAGAACGGCTGGGCGAAAAAGGACACCCCGCCCGACGGCACCCTTGCCAGTGGCCAGTCCTTTGTTTTCAACCTGCGGCGCGACAAGTTTCAGGACAAGCGCGTGCGCCAGGCCATCGGCATGATGTTCAATTTCGAATGGTCCAACAAGACGCTGTTCTACGGCATCTACGAGCGGATCGATTCCTTCTGGGAAAACAGCTATCTGAAGGCCGAGGGCGCGCCGACGGAGGGCGAGCTTGCCTTCCTGCGGCCACTGGCGGACAAGCTCCCCGAAGGCGTGCTGGACGGGCCTGTCGTGATGGCGCCCGCCTCGTCGGAACGCCAGCTCGACCGCAAGAACCTGCGCCGCGCCTCGGCCATGCTCGACGAAGCCGGCTGGCCGGTCGGCGATGACGGCATGCGCCGCAACGCGGCAGGTGAAACCCTTCAGGTCGAGATCCTGAACGACTCGCAGGCATTCGACCGGGTGATCAACCCCTATATCGAGAACCTCCGCGCGCTTGGCGTTGACGCCGTTCATACAAGGATCGACAACGCGCAGATGACCGAGCGCGAGCGCAGCTTCAATTTCGACATGGTGGTCGGCAATTTCCGCACGGCGCTGACACCGGGCTCCGAGCTCGAGCAGTATTTCGGCTCGGAAAGTGCCGAATTCTCGATCTTCAACCTCGCAGGCTTTGGCAGCGAGGCGGTGGACAGCCTGATCGATTCCGTTACGGCAGCCGAAGACAGAACCACCCTTGATGATGCCACAAGGGCGCTGGACAGGGTTCTTCGCGCCGAGGTGTTCTGGGTGCCGCAATGGTTCAAGAACACGCACACCGTCGCCTATTACGACATGTACCGCTATCCCGAGAACCTGCCGCCCTATGCGCTTGGTACACTCGATTTCTGGTGGTTCGACCAGGCGGCGCATGACAAGCTGAAGGCGGCCGGCGCCTTCTAGCGCCGCTGATACGGAGGCGTTGCCGGCATGCTGGCCTATATCCTGCGCAGACTGGCACTGATCCTGCCGACCCTGTTCGGCATCATGCTGATCAATTTCGTGCTGGTGCAGTTCGTGCCGGGTGGCCCGATCGAGCAGATTCTGGCGCAGCTCGAGCAGGAAACGGACGTTTTTGAAGGGATCGCCGGCGGCGGCGGAGAGATACGCCAGCCAAGCGAGCGCGGCGACTATCTCGGCGCGCAGGGACTGCCGGAGGATTTTGTCGCCGACCTTGAGAAGCAGTTCGGGTTCGACAAGCCACCACTCGAACGGTTCCTCGGCATGATCTGGGACTATCTGAGGTTTGACTTCGGCGAGAGTTATTTCCGCTCGATCGCCGTCACCGACCTGATCCTCGAGAAAATGCCGGTTTCCATATCCCTTGGTCTGTGGACGACGCTGCTCGCCTATCTGATCTCCATCCCGCTCGGCATCCGCAAGGCGGTGCGCGACGGCACTTCCTTTGACAGCTGGACCTCGAGCCTGATCATCGTCGGCTACGCCATTCCGGGCTTCCTGTTCGCAATCCTGCTGCTGGTCCTGTTCGCCGGCGGATCCTATGTGAAAATCTTCCCGCTACGCGGCCTTGTCTCTCCGGATTTCGCCGATATGTCCCTATGGCAGCAGGTGCTGGATTATTTCTGGCACATCGCGCTTCCGGTTCTGGCCTCGACAATCTCGGCCTTCGCCACCCTGACCCTGCTGACGAAAAACTCCTTCCTCGACGAAATTCGCAAGCAATATGTGCTGACCGCAAAGGCCAAGGGGCTGAGCGAGAAACGCGTTCTTTACGGACATGTCTTCCGCAACGCGATGCTGATCGTCATCGCCGGATTTCCGGCCGTGTTCGTGTCGGTCTTCTTCGGCAGCTCGCTGATCATCGAGACCATCTTCTCGCTCGACGGGCTCGGGCGCATGGGTTTCGAGGCCGCTGTCGCCCGCGACTATCCGGTGGTGTTCGGAACACTCTACATCTTCAGCCTGATCGGGCTGTTCATCGGGCTTGTTTCGGACCTGATGTATGTCTGGATCGATCCGCGGATCGATTTTGAGAGGCGCATGTCATGACCGGCACCAATATGACCGGCACCAATATGAACAGGCGCCGCTGGCAGAATTTCCGGCGGAACAGGCGGGCCTATGTCTCGCTGATTGTCTTTTGCGCCTGTTTCGCCCTGTCGCTCTTCGCCGAGCTGCTCGCGAACGACCGGCCGATCCTGGTGAAATACCGCGACGGCTACTACATGCCGATCTTCCAGTTCTATTCCGAACAGA
>JAYOST010000051.1:0-2957 GCA_038139365.1 Alphaproteobacteria bacterium | reverse complement strand
GCCCAGCGCCTGATCGAGATCTGGGGCGCGACGCCGTCGCTCTACATCATCATCATCGTCTCGGCGATCTGGCGGATGGATTTCTGGCTTCTGGTGTTTCTGATGACGCTGTTCAGCTGGACCGCGCTTGTCGGGGTGGTGCGCGCCGAATTCCTGCGCGCGCGGAACTTCGAATATGTGCAGGCGGCCAAAGCGCTTGGCGTAAAGCCACTGACCATCATGTTCCGCCATGTGCTGCCGAACGCCATGGTGGCGACGCTGACCATGCTTCCCTTTATCGTCACAGGCGCCATCGGGTCGCTGGCAGCGCTCGACTTCCTCGGCTTCGGGCTTCCCTCCTCCGCCCCCTCGCTTGGCGAGCTGACCCTTCAGGCCAAGCAGAACCTTCAGGCACCCTGGCTCGGCATCACGGCGTTCCTTGTCTTCGCATTGCTTCTCGCCCTGCTTGTCTTCATTTTCGAAGGTGTGCGCGACGCCTTTGACCCACGAAAGACCTTCTCGTGAGCGCGCCGCTTCTCTCGCTTCGGGACCTGTCTGTCACCTTCCGCGGTGACGGCGTCCAGACGCGCGCGGTCAGGAGCCTGTCCCTCGACATCGCCGCCGGCGAGACCGTCGCGCTTGTAGGCGAAAGCGGGTCCGGAAAATCCGTCTCCGCGCTGGCAAGCCTCGGCCTGCTGCCGGACAATGCCGACCAAGGTGGTGGCATATTCTGGAAAGGCGCCGAAATCGACCACGGCGATGCGGCCGCCATGCGGCGGTTGCGCGGCAACGAGATCGGGATGATCTTCCAGGAGCCGATGACGTCGCTCAACCCGCTCCACACCATTGAAAAGCAGATCGGCGAGAGCCTGCGCCAGCATCAGGGGATGAGCGTCGAGGCGGCCCGCGCGCGCACCCTCGACCTGCTGAACCGGGTCGGCATCCCGGGAGCCGAAACGCGGCTTGCAAGCTATCCGCATGAACTGTCTGGCGGCCAGCGCCAGCGGGTGATGATCGCGATGGCACTTGCCAACAGTCCAGACATGCTGATCGCCGACGAGCCGACAACGGCGCTCGACGTCACCATCGAGGCCCAGATCCTCGACCTTCTGGCCGATCTGAAGCGCGCCGAAGGCCTGTCGATGCTGTTCATCACGCATGACCTCGGCGTTGTCCGGCAGATCGCCGACCGCGTGTTCGTCATGCGCCATGGCGAGCTTGTGGAAAGCGGGGATGCCGCGTCCCTGTTCGCTGCCCCGCGCGACGCCTATACGCGTGACCTGATTGCTGCCCAGCCGGAGGGTATCAGACCGCCGGAGCCCAAAGAGGGAGCCCCGCTGCTGACCGCGCAGGGCATCAAGGTCCACTTCCCGATCCGCCGCGGGTTGCTGCGCCGCACCACGGACTGGATTCGCGCCGTTGACGGTGTTGGGCTCGAACTCCATAGCGGTCGCACACTCGGCATTGTCGGTGAGAGCGGCTCTGGCAAATCAACGCTGGCGCGCGCCATCACCAAGCTGGTGGACCATGAGGGCGAAGTCACCATCGACGGCACAGTCGTCAACGCGCAAAGCGCAAGCAGGCTGAAGGAATTCCGCCGTGATGTTCAGATCGTTTTCCAGGACCCGTTTGGCGCCCTGTCACCCCGCATGTCGGTGGGTGATATCATTGCCGAAGGGCTGGTGGCACATGACATCGGCACGGCTGAAGAGCGTAGCAAGGCCGTCGCCGAAGTGCTGCGCGAGGTGGGACTCGACCCGGAGGTTGCCGGCCGCTATCCGCATGAATTTTCCGGTGGCCAGCGCCAGCGTATCGCCATCGCAAGGGCGCTGGTGCTCAGGCCACGCGTGATCCTGTTCGACGAGCCGACCTCCGCCCTCGACATGACGGTTCAGAAAACCCTCATCCAGCTTCTTCAGGACCTGCAGGCCCGCTACGGCATCGGCTATGTCTTCATCAGTCACGATATCGCGCTGATTGCCTCGATCAGCCATGAAATGCTGGTGATGAAGGATGGTCTTGTGGTCGAACAAGGGACCGCTGAAGCCATCATGACCAGCCCGCGCGAAGGTTACACACGCGACCTGATCACCGCCGCCCGCCGCAAAGGGTGATCGAATCCTGGCCGGACCGGGTTCAGGGCATAGCGCCGTAAATTAGTGCCATAAATTATTGTCCGCCTATCTGGCAAAGACCTGATTGATGCGATATCGTCTGCGAATGAGAACATGAGGTGAACAAACGCATGAACCCGGCCGACCACATACCCACTGAACGGATTACCGGCGCCGTCGCCCGCATGTTTACGGAACGCGGTGATGCCTGCCTGCGGGAATTCACCCTTCGCAGCGGACGGCGCGTTGATCTGATCGCCATCGGCAGTGGCGGCGAGATCACCATCGTCGAGGTGAAATCATCGCGTCAGGATTTTGTCAGTGACCGGAAATGGCAGGAATATCCGGAATGGGCGGACCGCTTCTATTTCGCGGTCGCTGAAGGGTTTCCACGAGACCTGCTTCCGGGGCCGGATAAGAGCGGCATCATCATCACAGACGGGTTCGACTGTCTGGAGGTTCAACCCGCACCGCTTGCCAAGCTGGCCGGCCAACGGCGCAATCATCTGACCCGCCGCCTCGCCCATGTCGCCATGCGGCGCATCGAGTTCGGCATCGCTGCAGGCCAGACGATCGAAATTGACGAGTTGATTGCTGACGAGGCGGCCGGCGCATAGCCGGCCTGACCCTGATGTATCATATCGGCCACTGGTCGTGCCGATCCGGACGGCCTATTCGGCGGCCTCGGCCTTCTTGGCCTGCTTTTCCTTGTAGGCGGCCAGCTTCGCCTCATATTCCTCGGCGGTCAGCTTGTGCCAGCCAATGCAATTGCCGGTCGGGGAGCGGCCGCAGCCGCATTTGCGTGGTTCACTCATAAGTCATTCGTCCTGTAACCAAAATCGTCCCCCACGCCCTATATGGCGC
>JAYOST010000050.1:0-10715 GCA_038139365.1 Alphaproteobacteria bacterium | reverse complement strand
GCTCGCCATGATGCGTGCAGTCGGTCGCCAGCAGCGCCAGGAAAGCAGGCGCGATATCCTCGGGCGAGGGAAGTGTTTCCGGATTCTCGCCCGGAAATGCCGAGGCGCGCATCTTTGTCGCCGTGCCGCCGGGGTTCAGCATGTTGATCCGCAGGTTTGTCTGCTCGCTTTCGCCCGCCCAGGACCGTCCCACAGCTTCGAGTGCCGCCTTGGTCGCCGCATAGGGGCCCCAGAAGGGGCGGCTTCCGACAGCGGCACCGGATGTGACAAGAACCGCCCGGCCAGCTGGCGAGGCGCGCAGCAACGGGTCGAGGGCGCGGATCATGTGCCATTGCCCGGTGAGGTTGACCGCAACAGACTCATCCCATGCTTCGGCTGTCAGATGTGTAACAGGCGTCAGCGCCGGAAGCATGGCGGCATTGGCAACAAATCCGTCAAGCCGTTCCCACCGCCCGGCAATTGCCGCGGCAAGGCGCGGTATTGCTGGCGTGTCCTTCATGTCGAGCTCGACCATGGTGGCACGGCTGCCGGCTGCGCGGATGGCGTCGTCAGCCTCTTCCAGTGCCCCGACCGTCCGTCCGGTGATGATCAACTCGGCACCGGCCGCTGCGGCAGCGACTGCAACCGCTCGTCCGATCCCGCGGGTGGCGCCGGTCACGAGGATAAGCTTTCCCGACAGATCGACAGAACCGGTGCCCATTATTTCGAGCCCCCATGCGAGACACGTTTCGCGCTGAGACCGGAGGCAAGCTGGATCGGGTAGTCGCCAGTGAAACAGGCATCGCAGAATTGCGGCTGGTCCTCGTCACGTGCCATGCCGCCAATGGCCTTGTACATGCCGTCGACCGTGATGAAGGCGAGGCTGTCCACGCCGATCTCGGTAGCGATCTCGTCGACGGTCATGCGCGCCGCGATCAGCTGGTCCTGGCTTGGCGTGTCGACACCATAGAAACAGGGGTGTGTAGTTGGCGGACTGGCGATGCGCATATGCACCTCGGCAGCGCCGGCGTTGCGCATCATCGTCACGATCTTGCGAGACGTGGTGCCGCGCACGATCGAATCATCGACAAGCACGATCCGCTTGCCCTTGACCGCGGCCGGATTTGCGTTGTGCTTCAGCTTCACCGAATCCGTGCGGCCTTTCTGCGTCGGCTGGATAAAGGTTCTGCCGACATAATGGTTGCGGATGATCCCGAGGTCGAAAGGCACTCCCGACGTTTCCGCATAGCCCAGCGCAGCCGGAACACCCGAATCGGGAACCGGAATGATGAGGTCTGCATCAACGTGGGACTCATTCGCCAATTCACCCCCGATGGCCTTGCGGGCGTGATAGACACCGCGCCCCTCGACGATCGAATCAGGCCGGGAGAAATAGACATATTCAAAAACACAGAACCTGGGGGCCACCTGCTGGAATGGCATCTCGCTGCGGATGCCGTTCTTGTCGATGACCAGCATCTCGCCGGGCTCCAGATCGCGCACGACCGTGGCGCCAACGATGTCCAGCGCGCAGGACTCGGACGCAAGAAGCCAGGTGTCGTCACGCTTGCCAAGAATCAGCGGGCGTACCCCATGTGGGTCGCGCACCCCGATCAGCATGTCATCGGCGATGCAGACGAGTGAATAGGCACCGTCGATCTGCTTCAGCGCATCGACAAGCCGGCCGGTCACATCAGCCTGATGGGAACGGGCCACGAGATGCACAATGACTTCGGTGTCTGATGATGACTGGAACAGGCTGCCGGTTTCGATCAATGACGCGCGCAACCGGCTGGCGTTCGTCAGATTGCCGTTATGTGCCAGCGCGAATCCGCCAAAGGCAAGTTCAGACGAAAAGGGCTGGATTTCCATGAGTGGATTGATGTTGCCACTCGTTGAATAGCGGTTATGTCCGATGGCGGCATGACCGCGAAGCCGGGCCATCTGCGGCGAGTCGGCGCCGAAATTGTCACCGACATGGCCAAGCGCGCGGTGCGCGTGAAAGGCCTCGCCGTCGTAACTGACTATGCCGGCGGCTTCTTGTCCGCGGTGCTGAAGGGCATGCAGGCCAAGCGCAGTGAGAACGCAGGCCTCGTCGCTTCCAAAGACGCCGAAGACGCCACATTCCTCGTGAAAGCAGTCAAGGGGATCGAATCCTGTAAGCGGCTCGTCTTCACGCCCTGCCATAGCTGGAAACCCGCACTCTGTTGTCCTCTGGAACATGTTCAGCAGCGCGATGGCGCGCCGCCCTTGGTATCGGGGAAATCCCCCGCTAAATCAAGCGCCGGTTGATACTGTCGGCAAAGTCAGTTGCCGCCTTCGTCCTGCAGCAGCTCCAGCCCGCCGCTCGAACCGCCATTCTGACCACTGCTACTGTCCGACGCGGCATCTTCAATGCGCTCGCTCACAGCCTCTCCGGCTTCCTGCAGCTCTTCGGTTGTTTCCGATGCGTCGGGAAGGTTGTTGATCAGCTGTTCACGCATATCCGGCGGCAGGGCGCCTGACATCAGATGCGCGCTTTCCCGCAATGCCGGTGTAATCTGCGCATCTTTGACCAGTTCGGGCAGATTGCTCTCGCCTTCAGCTGCAACCACCGCGCTGGCATAGATTACAAGCACGATGACAAAGCCGCGGATCAAACCGAACAGAAAGCCGAGCCACCGGTCGAGGCCGCCGAGACCGGCCTTGCTGAGGCCTGGTGATACAAGTGAGGAAAAGGCAAACCAGAGGACGACGACCACGATGAAGGGAATGCCCCAGGCAAGCGCCTGGCTGATGCCTTCGACGCGAATCATGTCGGTCAGCACGGGTTCCAGATAGGGTGCGCTCAGCCTTGCCGCCACAATCGAGATCGGCCAGCCGGCCAGCCCCATAATTTCGCGCGTCATGCCCCGCAATGTGGCCAATCCACCGGAAATGACGAGAACGATGATCGCCACGAAATCGACGATATTGAGGGCGGCGAGATCAAAACCCATAAGACTGGTCCCCGAGGGCGGCTGTTAGACTCATGTTACACCGCCCATGATCTCGATCAACTCGGCAAGGGTCGAGGGTTGTGCAATTGACAGTCCTGACGGCGCGCCGAGTTTCTTTCGTGGTTTCGGCATCACTGCCATATCGAATCCCAGCTTGGCCGCTTCCTTAAGCCGCGCATCGGCCTGTGCTACCTGACGCAGTTCTGCTGACAGGGCTACCTCGCCAAAGAATACGCTTCTCGGCGGTGCCGGGCGGCCACTGACCGACGAGATCAGTGCGGCGGCGACAGCCAGATCTGCGGCGGTCTCCGAGATTTTCAGGCCGCCGGCCACATTCAGGAAAATGTCGCGTCCGGAAAGCGGCACGCCGCACCGTGCTTCCAGAACGGCTGTCAGCATCGCCAGTCTGCTGCCGTCCCAGCCAACGACATTGCGGCGGGGCGAGGCGAGGGTGGACGGGGCGACAAGTGCTTCGATCTCGACCAGCACGGGGCGGCTGCCTTCGATGCCGGCGAACACAACCGCGCCGGTGACTTCGTCGCGCCTGTCGGCGAGAAACAGTTCCGACGGGTTCGGCACCTCGGCAAGGCCGGTCTCGACCATTTCGAAGACGCCGATTTCGTCGGTGGCGCCAAACCTGTTCTTCACGCCACGGAGAATTCGGAAATGATGCGATCGGTCCCCTTCGAAATAGAGCACCGTATCCACCATATGTTCCAGCACGCGCGGGCCGGCAATGGCGCCGTCCTTGGTCACGTGCCCGACGACGAGAAGTGCAACATCGTGGCCCTTGGCGGCGCGGATCAGTTCCTGTGCCGAGGCGCGTACCTGGCTGACCGTTCCCGGCGCCGAATCCAGCGTTGGCAGATACATCGTCTGAATGGAATCGATGACCACGACATCCGGTCCGTCCGGACCGCCCAGCGAGGCGGCAATATCGCCTGCATTGGTCACGGTGGCGAGCTCGACATTTGCTTCGCCAAGGCCGAGCCGGCGGGCCCGCATGCGGACCTGTTCTGCAGATTCCTCTCCGGATACATAGGCAGCGCGTGCCCCTGCGGCGGCAAGTCGGCAGACAAGCTGCAGCAGCAAAGTCGATTTGCCGATCCCCGGGTCACCGCCGATCAGCGTTGCCGATCCCTTGACCAGTCCGCCGCCGGATACGCGGTCGAACTCGCCAAGCCCGGTTTTCATGCGCGGTGGTGGAGGGGTGTCGGCGCTGGTGGCAAGCGGTTGCATGTCGATTCGCCGGCCGGCGACTTTCTTGCCGGGCCCGGATGGTGTCTCGATCCGTTCCTCGACAAGCGTGTTCCAGGCTCCGCAATGATCGCAGCGGCCTGACCATTTACGGTGAGCACCACCGCATTGCTGGCAGACATAGCTGACCGAGGGTTTCGCCATCAGTCGCCCCGCGCCTCGGCCTGAGCGGCCAAAGTCAAGGGACCGTCGGCGAGACCGTGAACGAACTGGTGAACTTCCGGGATACCGGTATCGTCCATCTCGTCGGCCGGGCCACACCAGATAATCACGCCGTTATGGACCATCGCCACCTTGTCGGCGATCCGGCGGACCGATGCCATGTCGTGGCTGATGGTCAGTGCGGTGGCGCCAAGCCGCCTGACGCTGTCGAGGATCAGCCGGTCGATAACGCCGCCGGTGATCGGGTCGAGGCCTGATGTCGGCTCGTCAAACAGCAGGATTTCCGGCTTGTCGGCGATGGCGCGCGCCAACGCCACGCGCTTTTGCATCCCGCCGGACAGTTCCGCCGGATACTGGTCGATCACATGTGCGGCCAGGCCAAGCTGCGTGATGGTCTCGGCCGCAAGGTCGCGTGCCTGCTGGCGTGTCATGGTCTGCTGCTGGCGGAGGCGGAAGGTGACATTTTCCCAGATCGGCAGCGAATCGAACAGCGCGCCGAACTGGAAGGTCATGCCGAAGCGGCGGCGCATTGTCTCGAGCTGTTGGCGGCCCGCATGGATCATTTCCTCGCCATCGACCTTGATCGACCCGCCATCGGCGCGCAGCAGCCCCAGCAGGCATTTCAGCGTGACCGACTTGCCGCATCCGGACGTGCCGATAATGGCAAGCGATTCCTCCGCCGCGACCTCGATGTCGATGCCGCGAAGAACCTGCTTGTCGCCAAAGGATTTGGTGACGCCGCTCATTGCAATTTTTGGCGTTGCGACCTTGGCTGCGGATGATTTTGACTTGCTGCTCATGATCCGATCACCCGAAGAACAGCGCAGTGACGATATAATTGGCGATCAGGATCAGGATCGAGGATGACACCACCGCATTGGTGGTGGCACGGCCGACGCCTTCTGCGCCGCGACCTGAATGATAACCGTGATAACAGCCCATCAGCGCGATCAGGAAGCCGAATACGGCTGCCTTGATCAGGCCGAGCGTGACGTCGGAAAATTCAAGGAACTCCAGCGTGCGGCTGAGATAGACGGACGGGTTGAACCCCAGCCGGTAGACACCGACGAGGTAGCCGCCGAAGACGCCGATCAGGTCGCCAACAAGTACAAGGAACGGAAGGCAGATGGTCCCGGCCACAATGCGCGGTGCCACCAGATACTGCATCGGGCGGGTGGACAGCGTATCCAGCGCATCAATCTGGTCGGTAACCCGCATGGTGCCGATCTCTGCCGCCATCGAAGCGCCGATACGGCCGGCGACCATAAGGCCGGCCAGGACCGGCCCCAGTTCGCGCGTGACCGACAGCACGACCACTGTTGCCACCGTGTCTTCGGCAGAGAAACGGGCGAACCCCGTATAGGACTGCAACGCCAGAACCATGCCCGAGAACAACGTCGTCAAGCCGACCACGGGGAGCGAGAAATAGCCGATATCGAGAATTTGCCGGCCAAGCTGGCGAAGATAGAAGGGCGGCACAAACGTCCAGCGGATGGCCGCCATGGTGAACAGTGCAATACGCCCGATCGCCGCCAGAAAGGCGAGGCTTGTTCGTCCGATATTCTGAAGAAACGCGATCATTCCTGGTCCCGGGCTGCACCGGTGCCACGCGGCACCCGGGTCAATTTATGCCCCGATTTGCCCTGTTTGACCACCCTTGAAGCACCGTTTCGGCCGCTGTCCGAGCTGGGTTAGGATCTCGTAACCGATGGTGCCGGCATCATGCGCCATCTGCGCCAGGCCATAGGCCGGGCCGAGAAGGGTCGCGTGGCTCGCAGCATCCACCTTGTCCGGATCGATATCGGTAACGTCGATCGTGATGCTGTCCATGGAAACACGGCCGACAACCGGTGCCAGATGTCCGGCGATCTCGACCTGCGCGCGGTCACCAAGGCTGCGTGGATATCCATCTGCATAGCCGACGCCAACAGTGGCGATACGCGAATCCCGTTCCAGTATATGGGTGCCGTTATACCCGACCGCATCGCCTGCCAGCGCTGTGCGGTGCTGGAGGATGCGGGCCTGCCAGATAACAGCCGGTGTCAGGGCAGCGGCCTCTTCCATCTGCACGCCTTCGGCATCGATACCGGCGGGATGCAGGCCATAGAGGGCGATCCCGGGGCGGGTCATGTCAAAGCGATACTCTCCGCCGAGCAAAGTGCCCCCACTGTTGCCAAGGCTGGCGGGGACGTCCGGAAACATCTCCCTTACTTTCGTAAAGGCGGCAAGCTGGCGTGCACTCGCATCGTCATGCGGGTCTTCCGATGCCGTCAGATGGCTCATCAGCAGGCAAGGGGAAATGCCGCCAAGCGCATGGCCGCCGTCTTCCAGAATGGCTTTGAGAGTATCCAGCTCTGCCCGGTCCAGCCCAAGCCTTGTCATGCCGGTATCAACATGGATGGCGGCATCCCACCTGTGGTTCGAGGCGGCAAGCCGTTGCAGCTGCTCGATGCTGTTGATCACCGGATTGATCCGGAACGTGTTGAAGTCGTCTTCCTGTCCGGCGTGACAGCCGCTGAGCGTAAAAATGCGCGTTTTGGCATATCCGGCGTCGTCCAGCGCGTGCCGGACTGTAACGGCCTCGGCAAGTGACATCACAAAAAAGGTCCGGCATCCGGCACTCGCAAGGTATGGCACCAATGCCGCCGCCCCGAGGCCATATCCGTCTGCCTTGACCACGGCCGCCGTTTCGGTGGCATCGCCATTGCGCGAATCCAGCATGTTCCAGTTGCCTGTTATGGCGTCGATGTCGATGGTGATCAGGCTGTCGGCGGTGCCAAAATCGGGGTTGTCATCGCGCATGGAGACCATCCGGACTATCAGAAGTGATCGGGAACCCGGCTGTCATCCGTCAGGTCGCTGAAGTGCGTAAAGCTCTTCTCGAAATGAACGTTGATGGAACCGACAGGGCCATGGCGCTGCTTGGCAATGATGACTTCGGCCTTGTTTTCGGCGGCTTGCAGCCTCGCCATGAAAGCGTCGTTCTTGGCGTTGAACTGTTCCTCGGTCTCGCGTGCGTCGCGCTCCGGATCCTTCTTGTTCAGATAATATTCCTCGCGATAGATGAACAGCACGACATCGGCGTCCTGCTCGATCGATCCGGATTCCCGCAGGTCTGACAGGTTCGGGCGCTTGTCCTCGCGCTGTTCGACGGCACGTGACAGCTGCGAGAGCGCCAGCACCGGAACGTCCAGCTCCTTGGCAATGGCCTTCAGGGACCGGCTGATGTTGGAAATTTCCTGAACCCTGTTCTCTGACTTGACGCCAAGCTGCGGTGTCAGCAGCTGCAGATAGTCGACGACGATCAGGCCCAGCCCTCCGGTGCGCTTCATCCGGCGCGCACGGCTTGCGACCTGCGAGACCGACAGCGATGGCGTATCATCGATATAGAAAGGCGCGACGGACAGCTGGTTGCTGACCTCAACCAGCCTGTCGAACTCCTCGGCGTTGAGATCGCCCTGGCGGATGGCATTGGAATCAATCCTGGCGCGCTCGCTCAGGATACGCGTGCCCAGCTGTTCAGCCGACATCTCGAGCGAGAAGAACGCCACCGGCCTTGCTTCCTCGCCGGTGCGCGTTGTTGTTGCCGAATGGAAGGCCATGGTTGTCGCCAGTGCCGACTTGCCCATCCCGGGGCGCCCGGCAAGGATGATCAGGTCCGAGCGGTGAAGGCCGCCCATCTTGGCGTTGAGATCGGTCAGGCCGGAGCTTACGCCCGACAGACCGCCATCTGACTTGCGCGCGATGGCAGCCATATTCACTGCCGCTGCCGTCACGCTCTCGAAAGTGCGCAGGCCGGCTCCGGCCTCTCCGCTCTCGGCAAGCTGGAACAGCTTGGCTTCGGCGGTTTCGATCTGGGTCGTGGCCGGAAGGTCGACATCGGGGTGGATTGCATCCTCGATCACGTCGTCACCGATCCGGATCAGTTCGCGCCGCAGATGTGCTTCGTAAATGGTGACGGCATAGTCGGCCGACTGCGCCAGGCTGATCACGCCGTCGGCAAGTTCGCCCAGATAATCCTCGATGGCGCCGTCCGGCCCGTCGTCTGTGCCGCTGAAGAAACTTTTCAGAGTGACCGGGTTCGCCAGCTGCCCGCGGTCGATCATGCGCATCATGGTGGCGAAGATTCGGCCATGGAGCGGATCGTAGAAATGTTCCGCCCGGAGGCGGTCGTCGATCTTTTCCATGATGTCGTTGTCGATAAGCAGCGCGCCGAGGAGATTCTGCTCGGCAGGCAGGTTGTGCGGCATCTTTCGTGCGGCGGCCAGGCCGGATGCGGGATCGACGGCGGCAGGAAAGGTTTCGATGTTGGCTGACTCTTCGGACATGGCGCCAGCCTAGCAAAAGCATCCGGCGAGAGCGGCATGTTAAATCTGTGGGTATTGGGGATAAGTGCAAAAAATTCCGGTGAAACGAAAAAAGCCGGGGCGAACCCCGGCTTTTCAATCTTGTCGTGATGCCAAGGCTTACGCCTCGTCGCCATCCTCGGCGGCTGCCTCTTCGGTGGCTGCCTCTTCAGCAGGCGCGTCTTCGGAAGCGGCCTCCTCTGCAGGTGCCTCCTCGGCGGGTGCGGCTTCGGCTGCTGCCTCGTAACCGTCATCCATGTCGTCATCATCGTCATCGATCATGCCGGTGACGGCTACGCCGGTCTCCAGCTGGGTCTTCGCCTCGTCGAGCGAGCGCGCGACGTTGACAGTGACCGTGACCGACACCTCGGGATGAAGGCGAAGGCGAGTATCGTGAAGGCCGAGTGTCTTGATGGCCTTTTCCATCACCACCTGGCTACGGGCGATGGTGAAGCCGGCTTCGGTTACGGCCTCGGCGATGTCGCGCGAGGTGACGGATCCGAAGAGCTGACCCATTTCCGATGCGGCGCGAACCATGCTGACGGCGAGGCCGTCCATCTTGCCGGCTTCGGTCTCTGCCTCGCTACGGCGGGACAGGTTGTCAGCTTCACGCTGGGCCTTTTCGGTTTCGAAACGCTCGAGATTGTTCTTGTTGGCGCGAAGGGCCTTGCCTTGCGGCAACAGGAAGTTGCGGGCGTAACCCGGCTTCACCTTCACGACATCGCCCATCTGGCCGAGCTTCTCGACGCGTTCAAGCAGAATGATTTCCATTGTCCAATGTCTCCTTTGCTTGCCGCGACGTTACGAGGTCACGTAAGGCATCAGGGCAAGGAACCGTGCCCGCTTGATGGCAACAGCCAGTTCGCGCTGCTTCTTGGCCGAAACGGCCGAGATGCGCGATGGCACGATCTTGCCGCGCTCGGATGTGTAGCGCGCAAGCAGCTTGGTGTCCTTGTAGTCGATGACCTGTGCATTCGGACCGGAGAACGGGCACGACTTGCGGCGGCGACCGAACGGACGGCGGACGGCTTCGCGTTTGATTTCGAGTTGCGTCATGATCTACTCCTCGCTGCTGTCAGTTGCAGGTGCGGCTTCGGCCTCTGCTGCTGCTTCGGCCGGCTTGGCCTCTGCTGCGGCTTCCTGGCGCGGCGGGCGTGATCCACGGTCACCGCGATCTCCGCGGTCGCCACGATCTCCGCGCTCACCCTTATTCTGCATGATGATCGACGGTGCTTCGTCGACTTCCTCGATGCGGATGTTCAGGAAACGAAGAACATCTTCGTTCAGGCCCATGATCCGCTCATATTCCTTCAGCGTCGCGCCGTCGGTCTCGAGGTTGAACATGATATAGTGGCCTTTGCGGTTCTTCTTGATGCGATAGGCAAGCGACCGCAGACCCCAATATTCACGTTTATGGATTTTGCCACCGGCGTTGGTGATGATGCCGGCAAATTCATCGGCCATGGATTCGACCTGCTGGGACGAAATATCCTGACGCGCAATGAACACGCTTTCATACAAGCGCATGCGTAACTCCTTCTGGCTAATTGCCCGATGCCAAACTTTGCAAGGGGCCAACCGGTTTCCCGGCAAGGACTGTTTCAGTGATGTAGGCACCAACGGGCAACGCCACGTCTGATGCGCTGCGCACAATACACGATGATGCGCCGGGCGCAAGCGAATTGTCTGCAGCAGCCGACGGGCCGTTGTGGCATCATTTCGTCAACCCCGCCGCCATTGACGTCGCCATGCAACTATGGAATAGCTCCGCGCGACATCGCGTATAGGTATCGGCGAACGGGGTTCGGGAGGCATCGCATGACACAAAAGATAATGTTCCAGTTTCCGGGTCAGGGATCACAGGCTGTCGGCATGGGTGGATCGCTGGCCGAGGCGTTTCCGGCGGCGCGCGCTGTCTTTGAAGAGGTCAATGATGCCCTTGGCGAGGATCTGTTCCGCCTGATGCAGGACGGGCCCGAGGACGATCTGCGCC
>JAYOST010000049.1:0-10727 GCA_038139365.1 Alphaproteobacteria bacterium | reverse complement strand
TCCTGAACAAATGCGACGAGGTCGAGCGTCCGACCGTGGCCGAATATTACCAGCGCTGCTTTGGCATCGACCTGCCAGAGGCGCCGGTTCGCCAGGCCACGGCCAGCTAGGCACGCCGCATGGCGAACGGTGACGCGAACCAGCAATTCCTGAAATCGACCGCCGCCGCGATGCGGGCGGTGGCCGGTGGTGTTGACCATCAGGTCAGCTATGCCGGGACCGATACGCATGTTGGCAAGGCGGAAGTGCGGCTTCCGGCGTTGCCGCCACGCGCCACCGCCCTGCAACGCGCCAGCCTTCGCGGCGCCGCCGACGGGGCGGCCCTGTGGCTTGCCCATCATGACGACGCCACACACCGCAAGCTGTGCCCCAGCCTGGATGGCGCGCGGGCCATTTTCGAATCCGCCGAACGAGCCCGCGTCGAGGCGATTGGCGCCCGTGATCTGAAAGGCGTTGGTGACAATCTGGAAGCGGCGCTGAACCAGCGCTATGAGAGCCGCCAGATCGAGGCGCCGGGGCAGGCCGACGAGGCCGGAACCGCCGAGGTCGTGAGGCTGCTGCTTCGCGAAAAGCTGACCGGCGCGCCGCCACCGCAGAATTTGTCGATGGTGATGGATCTGTGGCGGCCCTGGGTTGAAAGCCGCGCCGGCGACCTGTTTTCCGAGCTTGATGAGTCGCTTGAGGATCAGACCCGCTTTGCCGAGGTGTCACGCCGTCTCATCGGGGCGCTTGAAACCGATCTTGGCGATTCGGCATCCGACCAGGATGAATCCGATGAAGATGGCGATGATTCAGAGGATAGCGGCGACCAGCAGAATGAAGATGGTGGCGAGCAGTCATCGGTTGGCGAGGACCAGTCCGAGGGCGAAGATGGCCAAAGCATGGAAGATGCCGGCGATGGCGGTGCCAGTGACGATGGCGACATGGTCGAGGCCGATGGCGCCGAGGATGGCATGTCGGACGGTGATTCGCCGCATTCCGACATGGAGGGGCACAATCAGGACCGTGGACCAAGCCATGATGCCTACCGCGTATTCGAGACCCGCTTTGACGAGATCGTTGCCGCGGCCGACCTGTGCGAGCCGGAAGAGCTTGATCGGCTTCGCATGATGCTCGACCGGCACATGGAAAATGTCGCCTCGGTTGTTGGCAAGCTGGCGAACAGACTTCAGCGAAAACTGATGGCGCACCAGAACCGGTCCTGGGACTTTGATCTTGAGGAGGGCATTCTCGATGCTGGTAAGCTTCACCGCGTGGTGACACAGCCGCTCAGCCCCCTGTCCTACAAGATGGAACAGGACACGAAGTTCCGCGACACGGTCGTGACGCTGCTTCTCGACAATTCGGGGTCGATGCGCGGGCGGCCGATCACCATCGCCGCGGTGACCGCCGATATTCTGGCGCGCACGCTTGAGCGCTGCGGCGTCAAGGTTGAGATTCTCGGCTTTACGACACGCGCCTGGAAGGGCGGCCAGTCGCGCGAGATCTGGCAACAGGCCGGCAAGCCGGCGGCGCCCGGGCGGCTGAATGACCTCAGGCATATCATCTATAAGGGCGCTGACGCGCCATGGCGGCGGGCCCGCAAATCGCTTGGCCTGATGCTTCGCGAGGGAATCCTGAAAGAGAACATCGATGGCGAGGCGCTTCTCTGGGCGCATGAGAGGCTATTGGCGCGCAATGAGGACCGGCGCATCCTTCTTGTCATCTCTGATGGCGCGCCAGTCGATGATTCGACGCTGTCGGTCAATAGCGGCAGCTATCTCGAAAAGCACCTTCGCGAGGTCATCGGCTATATCGAAACACGGTCACCGGTTGAGCTTCTCGCCATCGGGATCGGCCATGATGTCACCCGCTATTACCGCCGCGCGGTCACCATCACCGATGTTGACCAGCTCGGTGGCGCGGTTGTCGGCCAGCTGACCGATCTGTTCGACGAAGACGCCACACGTCGCCAGCGCCGCGTCGCCTGACCGGATATAGCCCGGCCCCTGCACAGAAGATCACCGCATAAAAAAAGCCCCACCGAAAGACGGGGCCTTGCAATCTGTGTCGTGCCGGATCAGCTGGCGGCCTGCGCAGCCATGATCTCGCGCTTCAGCTGGCGTGCCTCATCGGCAAGCTCGGCATTGCGGGCCTGCATCAGAAAGGCATCGAGGCCGCCATGTTTTTCGATGGTGCGCATGGCACTGGTCGACAGCCGCAGGCTGACCCGGCGGCCAAGGACCTCGCTCTGCATCGTGGCATGCTGCAGGTTCGGAAGAAAACGCCGACGCGTCTTGTTGTTCGCGTGGCTGACATTATTGCCCGACATCACGGTCTTGCCGGTGATCTGACAACGCTTGGCCATGTTTCGGCTCCCATTTTTCCAGATATCCGCCGCGTCCGGCGCGGCGTGGCGACCATCAGGTCTGCCTTGAATAATGATGTGAATAACGATGCGTGGGTATAGGCCACGACCCGGATCAGGTCAAGACCGAATCACCGGGCGGTCCGGCCGATATGGGAGGCTCGTAAAAACGACGCGGCCTTAGCGGAATATTAAACCTTTGGCATTATTATGGATCACCCGAAAGGATCATATCCACCGCCCCGCGACCCCCCCTTGGTGCCACCGAGAGGGTCGTGGATGCCCGGAGTAAAGACACATGATGCATGGACACGAAACCTCGCTTACCGCGGCACGCCGTGGGCCCCAGCCAAACCCGGCCTCCACCGGGCGGCGCCTGAAACGCAATGTCCGCATTGGCGAGCGCCGCACGACCATCGTGCTGGAGGCCTATGTCTGGGACAGCATCGACAGCATGCTGCTTCGCGAGGCGGTATCGCTCGACGAATTCTGCAACCGCGTGGAGGATACACGCCGGAATTCCAGCATGGCATCATCGGCGCGGCTTGTGGTGCTGATCTATTTCCGCCTTCTCGGCCAGATCAACAGCCCGCCCTTTGTCGATGCCGATCTGGACCGTCTGCAGCAGGAAGGCCGCTTGCGGGCCCCGGCGCCTGCTGATCCGCCCATCCCCCTGTTGCCGCTGGCGCTCAGGCGCTTTGCGCAAGACGAAGCGCATGTTGCATAGCCTTGTCCGCGTCCGGGATCTGGCCACATGCCGTGGCAATATCGGCAACGCCATCAGCTGCCAGCAGGGCGGCCAGTTCGCGCATGACCCGCGCCGGCAGGTCGGGCCCTTCCAGCGCCAGCGCGGTATAGAGCTGAACAAGACTGGCACCGACAAGAATCTTGGCATAGGCCTGCCAGCCAGTGGCAACACCGCCCGCCCCCACAAGGACCGGACCGGCGGCTGGCAGTCGTCCCGCCATTTGGGCCAGAACATGCGTCGCCATCGCGAATAGCGGCGCGCCGGACAGACCACCTGTCTCGCCAGCATGGGCGGACCGCAACCCGTCAGGGCGCGCCACGGTGGTGTTGGTGGCGATCAGCCCAGCCACGTTTTCACCTGCCACCGTCGCGCAGATGGCCTCGATATCGGCAGGTGCCAGATCGGGCGCCAGCTTGACAAAGAGGGGCCGCTGGCAGCCAGCATCGGCCAGCCCGGCGCGTCCGGCGGCGATCAGGCGGCGCAGATTGTCGGCTGTCTGCAGGTCGCGAAGCCCGGGCGTGTTTGGCGAGGAGATATTCAGCGTGATGTAATCGGCAAAGCCGGCAAGCCGTGCCACGGCAAGGCGGTAATCCTCGGTCGGTATGGCGCTTGTCTTGTTGGCCCCGACATTGATCCCGATGATTCCAGCGTGCCGCCTGTCGGCACCGCGCCGCCTGTCCAGACTGATCGCTGCTGCCTCCATGCCGCGGCTGTTGAAGCCATAGCGGTTGATGACGGCGCGATCGGCGGGAAGTCTGAACACCCGTGGCCGGGGGTTGCCCGGCTGTGGCTGCGGCGTGATGGTGCCAAGTTCGACATGACCGAAGCCAAGCCGCAGAGCCCCGTCAGGACAGGCAGCATCCTTGTCGAATCCGGCCGCCAGACCAAGTGGGTTGGTGAAATCAAGACCGGCCACACTGACCGGAAGGGATGGCAGATCGGGTGCCGGGCCAACGCGATGCCGCAGCGTCGTCACGGCCGCCCGGTGCGCCGCCTCTGGCGGCAGCAGGCGCGCCATGCCGGCGGCGAGGCGCCAGATCACACCGCGCCCCCATCTTTTGCCGCCGCACCTGCCATCTGGCCTGCCAGATCGCCGGCAAGGGCGCTGTTCATCAGTTCAATCGACTGGTCACGGCCATACAGCGCGAAGAAGGATCCCATGCGGGGGCCTTCCGACTGGCCAAGAAGCACCTCGTAAAGGCATTGGAACCAAGCTCGCAGATTTTCATAGCCTGCCGCCTTGCCAGCCGCATAGACAGCGGACTGGATGGCCTCGGCGTCGGCATCGGCCGGCAGTGCCGTCATGGCCTCGACAAGCGCCGCGATATGGCCTGCCTCCTCGTCGCCTGGCAGCCGATATGTCTTATGCGGGCGCACCCGGTCCTGATAGTAGGTGACAGCATAACCGATCATGCGATCAAGCTCGGGATGGGTTTCGGCGCTGACGCCGGGGGCATAGTCGCTGACATAGTTCCAGACAATGTCGGGCGTTTCGGCAAGACATACCGAGGCAAGATTCAGCAGCAGCGTATAGCTGACCGGCAGGCTGTCCGAGGGCGGCGTGCCAGCATGAATATGCCAGGCCGGATTCTCCAGCAATTCGGCCGGCGTCTGTGACGCCGCCTTGCCGCGATGCTGGTAATATTCATCGACAGTCTTTGGAATCACGTCGAAATGCATTCGCTTGGCGCGGCGCGGCTGGGCATACATGAACAGCGACAGCGATTCCGGACTGCCATAGCTCAGCCACTCCTCGATGCTGAGGCCATTGCCCTTGGATTTCGAGATTTTCTCGCCAGCGGAATCAAGGAACAGCTCGTAGGAGATCCCGATTGGCGGTGTGCCGCCCATCGCACGGGTGATGCGCGAGGATTGCCGCACCGAATCAATCAGATCCTTGCCGGCCATTTCGTAATCAACGCCAAGAACGAACCAGCGCATCGCCCAGTCCGCCTTCCATTGCAGCTTGCAGGCACCGCCGGTGATGCCGGTTTCGATCTCGGCATTTGTGGCGGGGTGAAGATAGGTGATGGCGTCGCGGTCCGGATGTGTGGCGATGACCTTGGCCTGCAGGACATGGCCACTGTCAGGACAGACCGGAAAGAACGGGCTGTAGGTGGCGCGGCGTTCCTCGCCAAGCGTCGGCAGCATGATGTCCATGATGGCGTCGTAATTCGCCAGCACGGCGCGAAGCCCGTCATCAAAGCGGCCCGAGCGATAGCAGTCTGTCGAGCTGACAAATTCATAGTCAAAGCCGAAGGAATCAAGAAAGGCCTGAAGACGGGCATTGTTATGCGCGCCAAATGACGGGTGCGTGCCAAAAGGGTCGCGAACCGACGTCAGCGGCAGCCCGAGATCCTGCTTCAGGACCTCGCCATTCGGAACATTGTCAGGCACCTTGCGAAGCCCGTCCATGTCATCGGAGAAACAGACAAGCCGCGTCCTTGCGCCTGTCATCACCTCAAAGGCGTGCCGCACCATGCTGGTGCGCACAACCTCGCCAAAGGTGCCAATATGCGGCAGGCCTGACGGGCCGTACCCTGTCTCGAACAGCACCTCGCCACTGTGACCCATGCCGTCGAGCCGTTTGACCAGATCGCGCGCCTCGGCAAAGGGCCAGGCTTTCGCGTCGCTGGCGACGGCCTTCAGTTCGGCGGCAATGTCGGTCATGTCTCGTATCCTGTGTCCCGGTCGAACCGCGCGGCAGGGTGCTGCTGGCGGATCGCGCCATCTATGCCGCAAAACACCCCGGCAGGCAAGCCTGCTTGCCGGATATGGACAGCCGGGACACGCCGCCATGGAGGGTTATTTGCCGGCTGGTCGCCCACCATGTTTGCGGCTATATCAGGGGTATGGATTCTCCCCCCTCAGACGGGCTCGGTCTGACGACGATCAGCATTCCCGAGCTGCATGCGGCGCCGGTCTTCTACCCGGCCGGCACCAGGCTGATCTGGATTTCGGACGCCGGCGAGATTGCCACCATCGACCGGCAGACGGCGGCGGCCCGGCTTGCCCGCCAGGTACCGATTGTCTGCCACCGGCGCTGGAGCGAGGCGCGGGCCGGCCATGAGATCGAGACCTGTCTTGATGTGATGGAACTCTACGCCTTCGTCCGGCCGGCGCGGTTCTGCCTGCCGACACCGCGCGGGCTGGCGGCACAGCTGGCGTTGCCGCGCCCGGCCGCGGGCGAGGACATGGCGGCCCTGCTGCCGCGCGCCGCCTACACGCTTCTTGATGAACTTGCCGCGGCACCCGAGGCGCAGCGCCGCGAGGCCGGCGCGATCGCGATGATGATGGCCGCTTCGGGCTGGCCATGGGGACCTGTCATCCTGGCGCATCTGGGGCTCGCCATGCCGCCCGCCGCGCCGCCTGATGGCCGCCAGGCGGCGATCTGGCACCGGCTTGCCGAATATACCGATTTCACCGCCAGTCCACCGCCCGGCACCGCGCCGGTGATGGCCGATACCGCGCGCCGGCGGCTTGCCAGCATGCTGGGCACCGGCGCCGAGCCGCGGCAATCCCAGTCCGACTACGCCGCCGCGCTGGCGGCCGGGTTCGATACGCCGGACGCCGGGCCGACGCCGGCGATGGTACTTGCCGAGGCCGGCACCGGCACCGGCAAGACGCTCGGCTATCTGGCGCCGGCGACCTTGTGGGCCGAGACGAACGCGGCGCCGGTCTGGATTTCAACCTACACCCGTACATTGCAGCACCAGATCGCCGCCGAACTGACCCGCCTCTATCCCGATCCCGCCGACTGGGCGCGCAAGGTGGTGATCCGCAAGGGACGCGAGAACTATCTGTGTCTCCTCAATCTTGAGGAGGCGCTTGGCCAGCTTGCCGGCGCCCCGCGGCGCGGCACCGCGCTGGGGCTGATGGCGCGCTGGGCCGGGGCGACGAATGACGGCGATCTGACAGGCGCGACCTTTCCGGCCTGGCTGACCGACCTTGTCGGACGGGCGCAGACTATCGGCCTTGCCGACCGGCGTGGAGAGTGCATCCATAGCGCCTGCGCGCATTACAACCGGTGCTTTGTCGAGAAATCGGTGCGTCGCTCGCGCCGCGCCGACATCGTGATCAGCAATCACGCGCTGGTGATGATCAACGCCGCCTACGCCCCGCCCCCCGACCCGCATGACGAGCGCAGCAACGAGCGCCGACGCCCGATGCGCTATGTCTTCGATGAGGGGCATCACCTGTTCGACGCCGCCGACAGCGCCTTCTCGCTCTATCTCAGCGCGCAGGAGGCGGCCGAGCTTCGGGGCTGGATCCGCGGCGCCGAGGACGGGCGGCGCGGCCGCGCCCGGGGGTTGAAGCGCCGGCTTGACGAGTTGCTGGCCGGTGACCCCGAAGCGCTTGCCGATCTGGAAACTGCGCTCGAGGCGGCGCGGGCGCTGCCGGGCCAGGGCTGGCAGAAACGCATCAGCAACGCCGCGCCGGTCGGGCCGGCCGAACAGTTCTTCATGGTGCTTCGCCAGACCCTCTATGGCCGTGTCGAGGATGTCGAGAGCCCCTATGACCTGCAGGCGCATTTCCATCCGGCACCGGAACCGCTGCTGGAAACCATCGCGCCCTTTGGTGCCGCGCTGGCCGGGCTGGCCACGCCGCTTCACAAGCTGGCGGCGCGGCTTCGGGCCATTCTGGACAACCGCGCCGAGGAGCTGGAGAGTGCCGAGCGGGCGCGGCTGGAAGGCGCGATACGGGGGTTGGAGCTGCGCGCCGCCGGGCCCGTATCCGGCTGGCAGGCATTGCTCGACAGCGCGCAGTCAGGCCCTTCCGACGGCTTTGTCGACTGGATGCAGATCGACCGCATCGACGGCACCGACCGCGATGTCGGGGTGGCGCGGCACTGGCTCGACCCGACGATCCCCTTCGCCCATACGGTGCTGGAGCCGGCCCACGGGGTCGCCATCACCTCGGCGACACTTCGCGACATGCCGCCGCCATCACCCGATGACAGCCCGCCCGCCCCGACAGCAGGCTGGGAATCGGCGCTGACCATGACCGGGGCGCTGCATCTGGAACATCCGTCGATGCGCGCAGCGTTCGACTCGCCCTTCGACTATCCGGAACAGACCCGCATCCTTGTGGTCAACGACCTCGAGCGTGAGCGCCCGCAGGCAACGGCGGCGGCGATGGCGTCGCTGATGCTGGCGTCAGGCGGCGGCGCGCTGGGACTGTTCACCGCTATCCGCCGGCTTCGCGCCGTGCATCCGGAACTGGTGCGCCGGCTGGAGGCGGAAGGGCTGCCGCTCTATGCGCAGCATGTCGACAGGATGAACCTTCAGACGCTGCTGCAGATTTTTCGCGAGGAGCCGCATTCCTGCCTTCTTGGCACCGACGCGGTGCGCGATGGCATCGACGTTCCCGGCGAGGCGTTGCGGCTGATCATCTTCGACCGCATGCCCTGGCCGCGGGCCGATATCCTGTTCAAGGCGCGGGCCGACTGGCAGGGGCGCGATGCCTGGGTCGACCGGGTGACCCGCCTGAAGCTGCGCCAGGCCTTCGGGAGGCTGATCCGGCGCGGCACCGACAAGGGCGTGTTCGTGATGCTGGACAGCCGCCTGCCGACGCGCCTGACAAGCGCCTTTCCGGCCGGCACGACGGTGGAACGGGTCGGGCTCGCCGACGCCATCCGCCTGACCGGGGACTTTCTGGGCGAGACATGAAAAAAGCCGGAGGGCGCATGCCCTCCGGCCTGAGATTTCGGTGCGTGGTTGGCGCCGGGCCTAGAAGCCCATACCACCCATACCGCCCATGCCACCCATGTCAGGCGCGGCCGGGGCTGCTTCCTTCGGCTCCGGCTGGTCGGCCACCATGGCTTCGGTGGTGATCAGCAGCGCGGCGACCGAGGCAGCGTTCTGCAGCGACGAGCGGACAACCTTGGTCGGGTCGATGACGCCGGCCTTCACCATGTCGGTAAAGGTGCCAGAGGCGGCATCATAGCCTTCATTGGCCTGCGTGCTCTCAAGAAGCTTGCCAACGATGACAGAGCCTTCGGCACCGGCATTCTCGGCAATGTTGCGGGCCGGAGCCTGCAGAGCGCGGCGAACAATCTCGACACCGACTTCCTGGTCACGATTGGCAGGCTTCAGCTTGTCGAGGCTGGCAATCGACTTGACCAGCGCGACACCGCCACCAGGGACGATGCCTTCTTCAACGGCAGCGCGGGTGGCGTGCATGGCATCGTCGACACGGTCCTTGCGTTCCTTCACCTCGACCTCGGTGGCGCCGCCAACGCGGATGACGGCAACACCGCCAGCCAGCTTGGCAAGACGCTCCTGCAGCTTCTCGCGGTCATAATCCGAGGTGGTTTCCTCGGCCTGGGCGCGGATCTGCGAGCAGCGGGCCTCGATCTCGGACTTCTCGCCAATGCCGTCGACAATGGTGGTCTCGTCCTTGGTGATCTCGACACGCTTGGCCGAGCCGAGCATGTCCAGTGTCACCGCGTCGAGCGAGATGCCGACTTCCTCGGACACCACGGTGCCCTTGGTCAGGATCGCGATGTCCTCGAGCATGGCCTTGCGGCGGTCGCCAAAGCCGGGGGCCTTGACGGCAGCAACCTTGAGGCCGCCACGAAGGCGGTTCACGACGAGTGTGGCAAGCGCCTCGCCCTCGATGTCCTCGGCGATGATCAGCAGCGGGCGACCCGACTGCACGACCTTTTCCAGGATTGGCAGCATGTCCTGAAGGTTGGACAGCTTCTTCTCATGGAGCAGGATGTAAGGGTCTTCAAGCGTGGCGCGCATCTTCTCGGCGTCGGTCACGAAGTAAGGTGACAGGTAGCCGCGGTCGAACTGCATGCCCTCGACGACGTCAAGCTCGGTGTCGAGGCTCTTCGCCTCTTCAACGGTGATCACGCCCTCATTGCCGACACGCTCCATGGCCTCGGCGATCATCTTGCCGATTTCTTCCTCGCCATTCGCCGAGATGGTGCCAACCTGGGCAACCTCATCGGAGGTGGAGATTTTCTTCGACTTCTTCTCAAGCTCGGAAACAACCAGATCGACAGCCATGTCGATGCCGCGCTTCAGATCCATCGGGTTCATGCCGGCAGCAACGGCGCGGGCGCCTTCCTGGGCAATCGACTGGGCAAGAACGGTCGCGGTGGTGGTACCGTCGCCGGCCACGTCATTGGCCTTCGAGGCAACCTCGCGCACCATCTGCGCGCCCATGTTCTGAAACTTGTCCTTCAGCTCGATGTCCTTGGCGACGGTGACGCCGTCCTTGGTGATGCGCGGGGCACCGAACGACTTCTCGAGCACGACATTACGGCCTTTCGGGCCGAGTGTGACTTTCACGGCATTGGCCAGAATATCGACGCCCTCGAGCATCCGTGTCCTGGCGTCAGAGCCGAATTTGACTTCCTTAGCAGCCATTTCTCTTCATCCTTCTATCTTGTATGTGGTCAGACGATGTTCGCGAGGGATCAGTCGATAATCCCCATGATGTCGGATTCCTTCATGATGAGGTAATCCTGACCATCGATCTTGACTTCCGTTCCGGACCATTTGCCGAACAGAACCGAGTCGCCTGCCTTGACATCCAGCGGCTGTACCTTGCCCTGCTCGTCGCGCGCGCCACCACCGACGGCAATGACCTTGCCTTCCATCGGCTTTTCCTTGGCGGTGT
>JAYOST010000048.1:2432-10888 GCA_038139365.1 Alphaproteobacteria bacterium | reverse complement strand
GGGCCTCGCCATGGAAATGCGCGTTGCTGTCGGGAAAGACATGCGCCCCGTGATGAAGCACGACCGTCCCGGTGCGCCCTGCCACATAGGCGGGAAGGCGGGTATGGCCGCCATCCACAGTCTCGTTTCCGGCAATGGGCCGCACCCGTACCCGCGCCCCGATGGCGAATGAAGCTGCCTCATCGCTGTCGCGCGCCGAGGGCCCGCCGCTTTTCATTACCGGCACCACCCGTTCACCAGCTAGGCAGCGCGCCGTCAATTCATCCGGCGCCTCGGCAAGGCTGCGTCCGGCGGCGATTTCCTCAGCGCTGGCGATGCCGTGCTCGACCAGCATCTTGGCAAGGCCGGCGATCCATTTCTCGTAATAGCTGTATTGCGCATAATCCGCAGGCGGCAGCCGCTCGCGGCCATGGCGTGAGGCATCTATGTTCCATTTTCCAAGCGCCCCTGCCGCCACCGTCAGGGCCAGCGCGCGGGCATGCCAGTCTGTGGAGAAAACCTTGCTTTCATCCGCCTCGCGCGGCACCGGCCCGTCGCCGAACCGCCCGCCCATATCGTGGATGCGGGTCATGTCGCCGCTCCCGCGGCGGCCGGCAACCCGGTGCCGATCATGGAATCACGCGTGACCATCCCGGCAAGCGCCGCCTCGTCCATGCCGCCGGTCCCTTCGGGGCGCATCGGCAGCACGAGATAGCGGATCTCCGCTGTCGAATCCCAGACCCTCACCTTTGTTCCCGCACCAAGCGTGACGCCGAATTCGGCAAGTACGGCGCGCGGTTCGCGAACGGCGCGGGCGCGGTATGAATCGGATTTGTACCACCCGGGCGGAATGCCGAGCAGCGGCCACGGATAGCAGCTGCACAACGTGCAGACGACCAGATTGTGGGTCTCCGGCGTGTTCTCGACAACGACCACATGCTCGCCCTGCCTGCCGCCATGGCCGAGAGCGCTGATCGCCTGATCGGCATCGGCCAGAAGCGCGGCGCGGAAATCATCATCCGTCCAGGCCTTGGCCACGATGCCGGCACCAATCTGCGGGCCGATCTCGTGTGAATAAAGATCGATGATGGCGTCCAGCGCTGCCGGATCGACAAGTCCCTTTTCGGTCAGGATCGTCTCCAGCGCCTTGACCCGCAGGGCGGGCTCGGAGGGCAGCAGGCTGTGCGGATTGTCGTCGTGATGATCATGTGGCATGGCGGTATCTTGAACCGCATTTCCAGATCATGTCCAGAGCGCTGTGTCCGGCCGGCACGGTGGACGATTGCCGCTCGTCAAATGCCCGTTGCCTTTGCGTGCGCGGCGGCCAAGACTATGGGCACAAGGTTTGTTGCAGAGGAAACACCGCCATGCCGCTTCCCCCGTCCTTTGAAGGCAGGCTCAGGCTTCCCGTGATCGCCGCGCCGATGTTCCTTGCCTCGGGACCGGAGATGGTGCTGGCCTGTTGCCGTGCCGGCATTGTCGGCAGCTTTCCGGCAAAGAACCAGCGTACCCGCGAGGGGCTGGATGAATGGCTGACTGTCATTGGCGAAGGTCTTGCCGCTATCGAGGCCGAAACCGGCCGGCCGGCGCCGCCCTTTGGCGTCAATCTGATTGTGCATCGCAGCAATGATGTTCTGCATGAAGAGCTGGAGGTGATCGCGCGCCACCGTGTCCCGCTTGTTATCACCTCGCTTGGCGCGGTTCCGGAACTTGTCGGCGCGGTGCATGACTATGGCGGCCTTGTATTTCACGATGTGATCAATCTTCGCCATGCCGCCAAGGCCATCGAGGCCGGGGTGGACGGGCTGATCGCGGTGGCGGCCGGTGCCGGCGGCCATACCGGCAAGGCAAGTCCGTTCGCGCTGGTCAACGAGATTCGTGAGGTGTTCGACGGCGCGCTGATGCTGTCCGGGGCGATGTCGACAGGCGGCGATGTCGCCGCCGCTCAGGTGATGGGAGCCGATCTCGCCTATCTGGGAACCCGGTTTATCGGCACTGCCGAATGCCGCTCGCCGGATGATTACAAGACGATGATTCTCGACAGCCGGGTAAAGGATATTGTCGAGACCGACCGCGTGTCGGGCGTGAACGCCAATTTCCTTGCCGCGAGCCTGGCCGAGGCCGGGATCGCCCCGGACGAGGGCACGGCACCGCCCGCCGAAATCAACAATGAGCTGTCCGAGGCGCTGACCGCGTCGGCCAATGAGCGCACGGCATGGCGCGACATCTGGTCGGCAGGCCATGGTGTCGGCAGCATCACCGACATTCCGCGCATTGCCGATCTGGTCGACAGGCTGGAGGCGGAATATCACGCGGCGCTGACAGCACAGCAGGACCGGGTGAGTGCGCTTGTTCCCACACCGGAAACAGGACCGGCCACAGGAGGAGACAGCCGATGACCCGACCGCAGCCTTCGGCGCGCGCTGATTACCCCTTTTTCACCCGGCTCCATACCCGCTGGGATGACAATGACATCTACGGACATCTCAACAACACGGTTCATTACAAGCTGATGGACACGGCGGTGAATGGCTGGCTGCTGGATCATGTCGGTCTCGATCCGCATCACGGGGCGACCATCTATCTGGTGGTAGAGACAGGTTGCAGCTATTTCGCCGAGCTCGGCTATCCCGCGCCGGTCGATGTGGGGTTGCGGGTGACACGGCTCGGCAGCTCGTCGGTGACTTATGACATCGGCCTGTTCGCGCCCGGCAGCGACAGCGCGGCGGCACGCGGCAGCTTTGTTCATGTTCATGTCGACCGGCATACGCACAGGCCCGAGCCGATCGCGGATGCGGCGCGCTCTGCCTATGCATCGCTGGTCAAGGATGGCTGAGGTGTCAGCCGCCGAGGGATTTCTGAAGCTGTTTCAGCGCCGATGACAGCGGCACGGCCTTGGTCTCGTGGAAGGCCTCGTGATTGGCTTCGACGACCTTCAGGTCATACAGGTAATTGACCATTAGCCCGCCCGACTGGGCCATGCCCTTGTCGGACCTGTCGGCGTCGAAATTCAGCTGTTCGAGAATGGCGCCATTGCCGAGATGGAAACGCGCGACCGGGTCGTTCGGCCAGCCATCCGCCCGGTCGGAGCTGGTGAAATAGCGCAGCGCGGCGGCAAGGAACGGCTTTTCCAGCGTGGCGGCCTCGCCGTTCCAGAACCCGGCATCGATATCAGCGCTGGCACCGGCAATCCTTTCGGCGAGGTCCGGTTCGGCATCAGCAAGCCATTTCATCAAGCCCGGCACCGGCGACAGGGTGACGAAACGTTTCAGCTCGGGGAATTCCTGCTTCAGCTCCTGCGCCACACGCTTGATCAGGAAATTGCCGAATGAGATGCCGGCAAGCCCGGCCTGACAGTTCGAGATCGAATAGAAGACGGCGGTGCCGGCCTCATGCGCCGGCATCGCTTCGCGGTCGATCTGAAGCACCGGTTCGATGGCACGGGGAATGTCGGCTGTCAGCGCGACCTCGACGAAGATCAGTGGCTCTTCCGGCATCGAGGGATGGAAAAAGGCGAAGCAGCGCCTGTCCTCCGGCGCGAGCCGCGCGCGAAGATCGTCCCATGACGAGATGGCATGCACCGCTTCATAGGCGATGATCTTTTCAAGGATGTTCGCCGGGGTCGACCAGTCGATCGGCTGCAGGATCAGGAAGCCGGGGTTGAACCACATGCGAAGAAGCGATTTGAGCCCGCCATCGAGCCGTGCCGCCGCCGCGTTGCCGCGTCCCATGGCAAGGATGCGTCGGCGCAGCTTGACCAGCCGCACTGTGCCGCCGTCGGTCGCGTTCAGTCGCCGGAACAGTTCTACCCAGCGCGGCTCGGCGAGGCTGGCGATACCGGCAAGTCCGCGCGCGTCAGGATGTTCGCCATAGGCGTTTGCCGCCGCGGTCAGCGCCGCCGTGTCGAGGTCATAGGTGGCGGCCAGATGATCGACCAGCGCCTCGAGCTGTGCCTCGTCCATGCCCTCGATTCGGTCGAGAAGCCGCGCGGCATAGACAAGTGAGGACACTTCGCCCGTTGCCGACAGAACGGCACTGGCAAGTCCCTCGGGCGTGTCGTCGATGCCTTTGTCGCTAAGCCATGACAGCACGCCGATACGGGTCGGCGCGCTGACAAGCGCGGTTAGCATGGATTGCAGGATGCGCATCCGGTCTCTTCCTTTCGGTTGCGTGGCGTTTGCGGCTGCGACGGCTCTCGACATTATGCCATAGCTCACAACGCTGGCCGCCCTTAAATTTTGTGTTGTTTCCGGTGGCTCTGGTCAAACGCGTAGCAGCCGCTAATCTGGCATGGCAATCCACGAGGCGGGGGAGGCCGGCATGAAGATCGGATTCATCGGGCTTGGAAATATGGGCATGCCCATGGCCACAAATCTGGCCGCTGCCGGACATGATGTGACCGGTTTTGACGTGAGCGATCTGCGCCCGGATTCTGTGAAAATGGCATCGAGTGCGGCCACCGCCGCAACTGGTCGCGATGCCGTGATCACCATGCTTCCCGATGGCGGCACGCTTCGGAATGTTGCGGCTGAAATCATTCCTGTCATGACGCCCGGCACCGCATTGATCGACTGTTCCACAGTGGATGTCGACAGCGCGCGCGATGTTGCCGCGATAGCATCTGAGGCCGGTCTTCTCGCCGTGGACGCGCCAGTGTCGGGCGGCGTTGGCGGGGCGCAAAACGGCAGCCTGACCTTCATGGCCGGCGGGCCGGAAGCGGGGTTTGCGCTTGCTGCGCCCCTGTTCGAAATCATGGGGGCGAAAGCTGTCCATTGCGGCGACAGCGGTGCTGGTCAGGCGGCGAAGATCTGCAACAACATGATTCTGGGCGCGACGATGATCGTCACCTGCGAGGCATTCGCCCTTGCCGACGGGCTCGGTCTCGACAGGCAGAAAATGTTTGATGTCGTCAGCACATCTTCTGGCTATAGCTGGTCGATGAACAATTATTGCCCGGCGCCCGGGATCGGCCCCGACAGCCCGGCTGACAATGACTACACCCCCGGGTTTTCCGCCGATCTGATGCTGAAGGATTTGCGGCTGGCGTTGCAGGCTGCGCAGAGTGCGGGTGCCGACACCCCTCTTGGTGCGGCCGCACAGGCACTTTATGAGACCTTTGTCGAAGAGGAAGACGGAGCCGGTCGGGATTTTTCCGCGATGCTGCAAAGGTTTGAAAAACGCCGCCGCGCACCCTAGGATGCGCCGCGCGCAATCAAGTGCCGGATGCCGCAAGGGCAAGGGAGAGACTGAATGACCGACAAGACCGCAGACATCGTGATTGCAGGCGCAGCCCGCACCCCGATGGGGGCGTTTCAGGGCGAGCTTGCGCCGCTTGCCGCGCCGGAGCTTGGCGGTGCTGCGATCGCCGGAGCGATCAGGAATGCCGGACTGGACAAGGCCGCGGTCGACGAAGTGATCATGGGCTGCGTGCTGCCGGCCGGTGTCGGCCAGGCACCGGCGCGCCAGGCCGGGTTTGCCGCCGGTCTTGGTGAAGAGGTCCCTGCCTCGACCCTGAACAAGGTCTGCGGGTCGGGAATGAAAACGGTGATGATGGCGCATGACCTTGTGCGCGCCGGCAGCGCCGGGATGGTTGTTGCTGGCGGCATGGAAAGCATGACCAATGCGCCCTACCTGTCGCCGGCCATGCGCGGCGGCGCGCGACTCGGCCACCAGACCATGCAGGATCATATGTTTCTCGACGGGCTGGAGGATGCCTATGACCGCGGCAGGCTGATGGGCAGTTTTGCCGAGGATTGCGCATCGCGATATCAATTCTCGCGTGCGGCACAGGATGAATTCGCGCTGCGTTCTCTCGAACGCGCCCAGCGCGCTCAGGCTGACAGCGCCTTTGACGGTGAAATCACGCCGGTCACAGTGACCACGCGCAAGGGCGAGACCCTGATCGAGACCGACGAGCAGCCCGGCAAGGCCCGGCCAGAAAAGATTCCGCATCTGAAACCTGCCTTTGCCAAGGACGGCACGGTGACGGCTGCAAATGCTTCATCGATTTCTGATGGTGCGGCGGCGCTGGTGGTGACAAGCCGTGCCACCGCCGAGGAAAACGGCCTGAGCCCGCGTGCGCGGATCCTTGGTCATGCCAGCCATTCGCATGCGCCGCAATGGTTCACCACCGCGCCGGTGCCGGCCGCGACCAAGCTCATGGACAAGCTTGGCTGGTCTGTCTCCGATGTCGATCTGTGGGAAGTGAACGAGGCCTTTGCCGTTGTCCCCATGGCCTTCATGCACGAGATCGGGATCCCGGCGGACAAGGTAAATGTGAATGGCGGGGCCTGTGCGCTCGGTCATCCTATCGGTGCCTCGGGAAGCCGGATTATCGTCACTCTGCTGAACGCGCTCGAGACGCGCGGACTGAAGCGGGGCATCGCTGCCGTCTGTATCGGTGGCGGCGAGGGCACAGCCATCGCAATCGAGCGCGCCTGACCATGGCGATGCAGGCCGGCAGCACTGTTCTGGCAGATGCCGGCAAGGCAGGCCGCGAGGCGCCCATCGCGGTGATCGATATCGGCTCCAATTCCATCCGTCTGGTGATCTATGCCAGTGGCGGCAGATATCCGTTCCCGCTGTTCAATGAACGATCCAATTGCCGGTTGGGCGAGGGGCTTGGCGAAGATGCCTTGCTGCAACCGGACCGGATACAGGTGGCGCTTGCCGCCATGTCACGTTTTGCCGGCATCATGAAGGCGATGGGTGTGACCACCATCCATGCCGTTGCCACGGCGGCGGTACGTCGCGCACGCAACGCGGCCGAATTCACCGTCCCGGCCGAAGCCATCATCGGTCGGCCGATCGAGGTCCTCAGCCAGGTTGAAGAGGCGCATTTCGTATCGCAGGGCCTGACCCTGAACATTCCCGAGGCCACAGGCTTTGTCGCCGATCTTGGCGGCGGAAGCCTTGAGGTGGTCAAGCTCGAACGCGGCACCGCGCAGCATTCGACCAGCTTCAATTTCGGCCACCTGTCCATGGTTACGGCGGATGAAATTCAGGAAGCGTTTGACCGGACACCATGGCTTGCCGGTGACAGCGATACAAAAATCTTTGGTGTAGGGGGATCGTTCCGCGCTCTCGGCCTTGCCTATATCGAACAGACCGGATACCCGCTCGCGGTGTTGCACGGGCTTCGCATTCCGAGTGAGGAAGCAGGCAACCTGCTGTCAGCCTTCTGCCGCGAATCCCCTGATCTGTCCGGTGTGCCGCTTGGCCGCCAGAAAACGATGCCGATAGCTGCCCTGATTATGCACAGCCTGTTCCGGCAATGCGGCGGTGGCCGCATCACGGTGAGCGGCACCAGTATCCGCGACGGGCTGATCGCCGACCGCGAGCTCGGCGCTGGCGACAGGGCCGATTTCCTGCAGGTGGTTTGCCAGGAAATTTCGCGCGCGTCGCACCGGTTCCCCGGTGTGCCGGAAGCGCTGGTCGAGCTGCTGCGCCCGTTATTCCGGCCCCGCAGCAACGCGGATGAGGCGTCGATTGCTGCCGACCGTGCGCGGTTCGAGCGCCTTCTCGAGGCGGCCTGCTTCCTGTCCGACATGTGCTGGACAGAGCATGAGGATGTACGCGGCGACCTGGGCGCGAGGCGTGTTCTTGGCCTTCCGGTCAACTGCGTGACGCACAAGGAACGTATCTGGCTGGCAACAGCGGTCTATCACCGCTATGTCGGCCGCAAGACCAACAAGTCGCGACCGCCGGAACTGGCTTTCATTCTCAGCCGCCGTCGCCGCGCGCAGGCCACGACCATTGGTCTCGGGCTGCGTTTTGCCCTGACGTTCTCAGGAGGGACGGCGCAGGATCTGCACAAACTGCGGCTGAGCCATGACGGCAAGGTGCTGACATTGCATGTCGACCCGAGCTGCGCCTCGCTTGTCGACAGCCATGCGCGCCGCCGGTTCCAGCAGCTGGCGCAGAGCGCAAACCTTGTGCCGCAGATCGAGGGCGCCTGACTCCGCTCCGTGCCGCCGCTCCGTGCCACCGCTCTGGCAGCAGCGGTGGCGGCTTGCTATATCTGGTCTATGCAGGCCGGACCCGATCGCCCTGCCGAACCGCCGAGAGCCAGAGATGAACAGCCCAAGGGATACAGCCTCGATCACCGCGCCCGGGATGCTCGGCACGGTCGGGCAGATGCTTGATGACGGTCTTCTGGTGGCCGGTGCGGATGGCATCCTGATTTCGGCAAATGCGGCGGCGGTCAGGTTTCTGGGCGAAGGGCTGGTGGGCAAGCCGCTGGCAGAGGTGATCGCGCGCGACGACGTCGCCGATCTTGTCGCCGGCCACACATCCTCCTGCACGCTTGCCTATGCGCTGGAAACCAGCGTTGCGATGGAATTCAACGTGCGCGTCCAGAGAATAGATGACGGTCAGATCGTGGCCATCCTTCTCGACATGACATCGCAGCGCAATCTGGAAAAGGTGCGGCGCGATTTTGTTGCCAATGTCAGCCACGAGCTCCGCTCGCCGCTGAC
>JAYOST010000048.1:0-2332 GCA_038139365.1 Alphaproteobacteria bacterium | reverse complement strand
AGGAACAGGTCATTATGTCGATCCGCATCCTTGTCGCTGATGACGAGCCGAACCAGCTCGAGCTGCTGACCTTCAATCTCGTTCAGGCGGATTACGAGGTGATCCGCGCCGAGGATGGCAGGCAGGCGCTGGACATGATCGAGGAACACCGGCCCGATCTTGTGATCATCGACTGGATGATGCCGCATATGTCGGGAATCGATGTCTGCCGGACGTTGCGTTCGCATTCCGAAACCCGCCAGCTTCCGATTATCATGCTCAGCGCCCGCGGCGAGGAGGGAGACCGCACGCTCGGCCTCGATATCGGGGCCGACGACTATATCTCGAAGCCGTTTTCGCCGCGCGAGCTGATCAGCCGTGTTCGCGCACTTCTCAGGCGAGCGCATCCGTCCCTTTCCAACGAGGTGCTTGAATTCCACGATCTGAAATTCAACCATACGACCATGCAAGTCACGCGTGGCGGCCACACAGTGACGCTTGGACCCAAGGAAAGCAGACTGCTCGTCACCCTGATGGAACGTCCCGGACGTGTATTCAGCCGCGCCCAGCTGCTTGATCTGGTCTGGGGGCATGGTGTTTATGTCGAGGAGCGGACGGTCGACGTTCACGTTTCGCGCCTGCGCAAAGCCTTGAACAGCGCCGGTGCAGACGGCGCCGTGGCGCCGAACCTTATCCACTCCATCCGTGGAAGCGGCTATGCGCTGCGTGTGCCGGAGCAAGGCTGAACTCGGGTGCAGCCTGCCTGATTGCCCAATGTGGCCGGACAGGGTTCAGGTCATTCTTCAAATGGACGCTGATCAGCTCGTTGCCGGTCAAGTTGCCACTGGATAAGGTGCCGCGAAACTGGCACAGTGCGCCGCACAGGACCTCATCCACGGAGACAGTTTCATGCCAGCCGCCGAGCCGCATATCGTTGCGCATTTCGTACCGCTGTCGGTCATCATGTCCGATCATGGCGGCGATCTGGCAAGCTATATGGCGGCCAGTGGCAGCAGCGATGTGGTGGTCACCATGCCGGTGACGATGGATGTCGTCGGCCGCGGCACGCAGTCCTTTTTCGTTGCGGTGGCCGTGACCTGGCATTTCGACAGCGCCGAACCGCTGCAGGACGCCGTCACAGCGGACTGCCCAAAGGGGCATCAATGCCTGTTCGCATGGGTGCCTGCCGACCGTGCCGGCACGGACGAGTTCGGAATCTATATCGATGATGTCGGCGCTGGAGAGACGCTGCAGAACGGCATGGTCGCAGAGGTGATCGAGCAGGCGCAGATCGAACAGGCGGTTGCGGCCGCCATGTCAGGATGACGGCTTGCCGCGCTGCCCGGCGCATCTCTTCGAGCAGTATCTGACCTGTTCCCAGTCGCGTTCCCACTTTTTCCGCCAGGTAAACGGGCGGCCGCAGGTCGCGCAAATCTTGCTGGGCAGATCGCGCTTCTGTAACCTTTTTGTCATGATCGGATGATATCCATTTGTGACGTGAAATGCTCACCGGTGTGCCTGATGACAAGCCCTCGCAACGTTCTTTTTCTCTGTACCGGCAATTCTGCCCGTTCGATTCTCGCCGAGGCGATCCTGCGCCATTACGGGACCGGCAGCTATCATGCCTACTCGGCCGGATCGATGCCGACCGGCATGCCGAACCCGGCAGCCATCGCCACGCTCGAGGCGCGCGGGATTGACCATGGTTTTGCCCGCTCGAAAAGCTGGGATGAATTTGCCGGCCCTGATGCCGAAGCGATGGATATCGTGATCACCGTCTGCGCCAACGCCGCCGGCGAGACCTGTCCGGTCTGGCCGGGGCATCCGCATACCGCGCATTGGGGTGTGGAGGACCCGGCGGCTGTGACCGGAAGCCGTGACGACATCATGGCCGCCTTTGCCGTCACCTATGGCCAGATGAAAGCGCGTGTTGACGCGCTGCTGGCGCTGGGCGACGCTCCGGTGGAAGACATGATGCCGGCCATCCGCGCCATTGGGGAATTGCCATGATCAGCCAGAAAACAGCCCGTATTCTTGTTGCCGAATTCGCCGGCACCATGATCCTGCTGGCCACGGTCATCGGGTCGGGAATCATGGCCGAGCGACTGGCCGGCGGCAATGTGGCCATCGCCCTTCTCGGCAACACCATTCCGACTGGTGCCATTCTCTATGTGCTGATCACGGTGTTCGGTCCGGTGTCGGGGGCGCATTTCAATCCGGCCGTGACCATCGCTTTTCTGCTGCGCCGCGAGATCGCCTTCACCCGAGCCGCCCATTTCATGTTTGTTCAGGTGGCCGGTGCCATCTGCGGGGCGATGCTGGCGCATTTCATGTTCGAGGTGCCGCTTTTGCA
>JAYOST010000047.1:0-11141 GCA_038139365.1 Alphaproteobacteria bacterium | reverse complement strand
AGTAAATTCAAGAATATCCAGCATCGCAAAGGCGCGCAGGACAAGAAGCGCGCAAAGATCTTCGGACGGCTGATCAAGGAACTGACCGTTGCCGCGCGCGCCGGCACTGACCCGGGATCAAACCCGCGGCTTCGCACGGCGTTGGCGGCGGCGCGCGGTGCCAACATGCCGAAAGACAACATTGAGCGGGTGCTGAAAAAAGCCGAAGGCGGCGAGGGCGACATCTATGACGAGATCCGCTATGAAGGCTATGGCCCGGGCGGCACCGCGCTGATCGTCGAGGCCATGACCGACAACAAGAACCGCACCGCCTCCGAGGTTCGCGCCGCCTTCAATAAATTCGGCGGGTCGCTTGGCGAGACAGGTTCCGTCAGCTTCATGTTCGACCGCGTCGGCCAGATCATCTTCGGTGCCGATGCAGCGGATGCCGACACCATGTTCGAAGCGGCGCTGGAAGCCGGCGCCGACAATGTCGAATCCGACGAGGACGGCCACGAGATCACCTGCGCCACCGAGGATTACAACACGGTGGTCGAGGCGCTCGAGCAGACCTTCGGCGCGCCAAGCGAGTCCGGCCTTGTCTGGAAGCCGCAGAACACCATCGAGGTGAATGAAGACCAGGCCTCGACGCTGCTCAAGCTTCTCGATACGCTGGATGACAATGATGATGTCCAGAACATATCCTCGAATTTCGATATTCCCGAAGAAATCCTGGCCAGACTGGCCTGACGGGACGGTGGCGGATGCGCATTCTCGGAATTGACCCCGGCATCCGCAACACTGGCTGGGGCGTTGTCAGTCTGGATCGCGGCAGGCTTGTCCATGTCGCCAACGGGGTGATCAAGCCCGATCCGAAGGCGGCGGATGCCATGCGGCTTGCCGCCATCGCCGAGGGTGTGGCCGCTGTCATCGCCACGCACCGGCCCGAATGCGCCGCCATCGAGGAAATCTTCGTCGCCAAGTCGGCCGCATCTGCGCTGAAGCTTGGCATGGCGCGCGGCGTGGCGATGATGCAATGTGCTGGGGCCGGGCTGTCCGTTACGGAAATCGCCGCGCGTCAGGTGAAAAAGGCCGTCGTCGGAACCGGCAGCGCTGACAAGGCCCAGATTTCGGCGATGGTGACCCGGTTGTTGTCGGTCACGGCGATGAATGCCGATTCCGCCGATGCGCTGGCCATAGCCATCGCCGCGCTGAACAGCGGCGGAGTGCCGGAGGCGGCAGGTTCGGGTGCGGGCGGCGGCCAGAGTGAGGGGCTGTCGCGCGCCATCGAGGCGGCGCTGGCGCGTGACGCCGCTGGCCAGACCGGCGGACCTGGAGGTGCAACATGATTGCCCAGCTTCGTGGCGCCCTTGTCCAGATCGACGAGACATCGGTGATCATCGATGTCGCCGGGGTCGGCTATGCTGTCACGGTTTCTGGCAAGACCCGCGCCGGGCTTGCTGTTGGTGAACCAGCGGTGACCCTGCTGACCGACATGCAGGTGCGCGAGGACAGCATGACGCTGTTCGGCTTTACCGCGACGTCGGAGCGCGACGCCTTCCGGCTTCTCGTCACGGTCCAGGGGGTTGGCGCGAAAGCAGCGATGGCGATCCTCACGGTGCTGACGCCGGACGAGCTCGCTGATGCGGTGATGTCAGGCGACCGCGCGATGGTGGCGCGCGCCGACGGGGTCGGGCCAAAGCTGGCACAGCGCGTTGTCAATGAACTGGCAACAAAGATCGGGGCGCTGCCGGTCGCGGCGACCGGTATGGGTGGTGCGCCCGCTGGTGGCGGCGCAGGCAGCGAGACCGTTGGTGTTGATGCGATGTCGGCGCTGGTCAATCTGGGATATGGACGTGCCGAGGCGCATGCGGCGCTGCAGCGTGCCCGTGCCGGCGGCGCATCGGGTGACGATCTGTCGGCGCTGATCGCGGCAGCACTGCAGGAACTGGGGCAATAGATGACCGACGGTGATGACCGGCTGATCAGTGGCGAGCCACAGGAGCGCGGGGATCCCGCGCTTCGACCCGAACGGCTCGCCGATTTCATCGGGCAGGGGGGTGGCCGCGCCAATCTTGAGACCTTTATCGCCGCAGCGCGTGATCGCGGCGATGCGATGGACCACAGCCTGCTTCATGGTCCCCCCGGGCTTGGCAAAACGACGCTGGCGCAGATCATCTCAGCAGAACTTGGCGTCGGGTTCCGGGCGACGTCCGGGCCGGTTATCGCACGCGCTGGCGATCTGGCGGCGTTGCTGACAAACCTGCGGCCCCGCGACGTGCTGTTCATTGACGAAATACACCGGCTGAACCCGGCGGTGGAGGAGGTGCTCTATCCGGCGATGGAGGATTTCCAGCTGGATCTGATCATCGGCGAGGGACCTTCGGCGCGGTCGGTGCGGATCGACCTGCCACCCTTCACGCTGGTGGGGGCGACGACCAGAGCCGGGCTTCTGACAACACCGCTTCGTGATCGTTTCGGAATCCAGATGCGGCTGCAATTTTATGACCGGGTGGAATTGTCCGTGATCCTCGCCAACCAGGCGCGGCGCCTCGGTATGTCTCTTTCCGGGGACGGTGCCGCCGAGATCGCCGGGCGCGCTCGCGGCACGCCGCGGATCGCCGGGCGTCTGCTGCGGCGGGTGCGTGACATCGCCGCCGTTGACGGGCATGAGGAAGTCACCGCTGCGGTGGCTGACGCGGCGCTGTCGCGTCTGGAGGTTGATGCCTCGGGTCTTGATGCGATGGACCGACGCTATCTTGGCTGCCTTGCCGAGAATTATGCCGGTGGTCCGGTCGGGGTGGAGACACTCGCCGCGGTGCTGGCCGAACAGCGCGATATGCTGGAAGAGGTGATCGAGCCCTATCTGTTACAGACCGGGTTGCTGATGCGCACGCCGCGCGGACGGTGCCTGTCGGTGGCGGGATGGACCCATCTCGGCATTGCCCCGCCGCCCAATGCAACGCAGCAGCTGGACATGCTTGCTGATATCGGACCCGATGATGACGGCTGATCCGAAGGTGCTGGACGGCTGGGTCGCCGATGGTGCGCATCACTATCTTCTTCGAGTGCAGTTCGAGGACACCGATGCTGGCGGCATCGTCTATCATGCCAATTACCTTGCTTTTGCCGAGCGTGCCCGATCCGCTTATCTGCGTTGCATCGATATCCGTCAGGAAGAGCAGCTGACGGCGCGCGCCGCGGATGGCGGCATGATGTTTGTCGTGCGCCGGTTGACTGTCGATTACCGCCGCGCCGCCGGGCTTGGGACCGCCCTGCGGGTGGAAACACGGCTCGCGGTGCTGCGGGGTGCCTCTATGAGCCTTCGCCAAGATGTCGTCGATTTTCAGGATGGCCATATTCTTGCCCGACTTCTCGTCGACATAGGGTGCGTTGCCGCCGGCAAGGACGGGGGCACGCGGCCACGGCGGATGCCCAGCGACGTGGTTGACAGGCTGCGGACCGCCACACCGCCCGACCCCGCCATTGGCTGAAAGCCGGGCGGGACACGGGTTCCGGTCTGGTCAGTCGCATGGGTACTGGGTGGTTTGGGGTTCATGAATGGAAACTGTTGACAGTTTTGTAGCGCACTCAAGTTCGGATCTGAGCATCTGGGGTCTATTTCTGGCGGCCGACCCGCTGGTCAAATCGGTCATGCTCCTTCTGGTGCTGGCCTCGATCTGGTGCTGGGCGATCGTCGTCGAGAAAATCTCATCGGTGCGGCATGAGCGTCGTCATTCCGATGCTTTTGAGGATGTCTTCTGGTCTGGCGGTTCCGCCGATGCCCTCTATGACGAGATTGGCAGCGATCCGAGCGACGCCATGACCCGGGTGTTCGCCGCCGGCATGCGCGAATGGCGCCGCGCCAAGGCCAGTGGGCTTGCCAGTTCGGCGCGTTCTGACCTGCGGGCGTCACTTCTCGGCCGGGTTGAACGGTCGATGAATTTCACCATCACCAGGGAAATGGAACGTCTTGAACGCGGGATGAACTTCCTTGCGTCAATCGGTTCTGTATCGCCCTTTGTCGGGCTGTTCGGCACCGTCTGGGGGATCATGAATTCCTTTCAGTCGATTGCCGAGTCAAAAAATACCAGCCTCGCGGTTGTCGCCCCCGGCATTGCCGAGGCGCTGTTTGCCACCGCCCTTGGTCTGGCAGCGGCGATCCCGGCGGTCATCGCCTATAACAAATTCTCTGGCGATCTTGACCGGGTCGGCGGCCGGCTTGAAACCTTTGCGCAGGAATTCTCCACGCTGCTGGCGCGCCAGTTGGACGAAGGTGGTCGCTGATGGGCATGTCGGTAAACAGGTCGCGTGGTGGCCGCCGGCATCGCCCGATGGGCGAGATCAACGTCACGCCCTTTGTCGATGTGATGCTGGTTCTGCTGATCGTCTTCATGGTGACAGCGCCGCTTCTGACTGTCGGTGTCGAGGTTGATCTGCCAAAGACCAAGGCCGGCCAGATCAATGCCGATGCCGCGCCGCTGGTCGTCTCGATCAAGTCTGACGGCAGCCTCTATCTTCAGGAAACGGCTGTTGAGGATGACAATCTGGTGCCTCGTCTGCGGGCGATTTCCGAAGCCAATCCTCAGGTGCGCATCTTTGTGCGCGGTGACGAGGCGGTGGCCTATGGCCAGGTGCTCGGCGTGATGGGGCGGATCCAGGCGGCCGGGTTCGAGCGGGTGGCACTGGTTGCGCAGCTTCCCGAGACGCAATGACGGTGTGCTTCCCTATGACCGGAGACGCGATTAGATCATGATCTCGCGCCCATTCCTCATATCGCTTGGTCTGCATGTGCTGTTCGCGGTGATTGCCGTGTTCGGCCTGCCCATGCTTGGCCGCGATCTGCCTGAGGAAATGCCGATCGTCCGTCTCGAAATTGTCCGCACCGTGCCGGAAACGAATGTGATCGAGGGCGACAAGCCGAGCACAGCGAAGGAAGAGCAGAAAGCCACCGTCGCCCGGAAGCCACCACCGCCACCTCCTCCTCCACCGCCGCGCCCGGCAGCATCGAAACCGGCCCCGCCACCGCCGGCACCCAAGCCTGAACCAGCGGCCCCGGCCGAAGATCCGTCTGCCGAAATCCTGCCTGACAAGCCGAAAGACAAGCTTGCCAAGCTCGATCTTCCGAAGCCTAAGCCGAAGCCGGCGGCGAAGCCCGCGCCGACGCCGATGCCAACGCCAAAACCAGTCAGCAAGCCAAAGCCAAAGCCCACCCCGTCAGCGCAGCCGGCTCCGAAGCCTGTGGCCGCGCCGGTGTCGAAGCCGACCCCGCCATCCCCGAAACCGGCGAAGGCGCAGAATGATGTCGCCAGCCGCCTGAACAAGATGGTCAAGGACAAGCAGAAGCGCGCCGATGCCGCCAGCGGTGTCCTGCAGAACCTTGCCGAGGCGCAGATGGCTGCCGAGGATGCCGAGAAAGCCCGCAAGAATCAGGAACGCAAGGAAGCCGCCGATACCGTGACCAAGACGCTGTCGGCCGTTGCCGGCAACGCGGTAAAGGCACCGCCTGAGAAAAGCCTGTCGGCTATCGGTCTCGACGATATTGCCCGCATCCAGCAGCATGTTTCGCAATGCTGGCAGCCGCCACTTGGCGCGGCCGGCAATGACACTCTTATTGTTGACATATTTGTATCGGTAGATAGGACCGGCGAAGTTCAGAAAGCGGTCATCGAGGACAAGTTGCGCTTTAATCTCGATTCCTATTTCAAGGCCTCTGCAATCGCCGCGCAGCGTGCGATCGTCGATTGCTCGCCGCTTCCCATCCCGCCGGAGAAATATGATCAGCTGAAGGAATTCACCTTCGCGTTCAATCCGCAGTTCATCTCAAGATAAGGTGTGATCAGATGGTGACGCTCTTTCCTTTCCTTTCTACGGCGACCCCGACAATGCCGCGCCTGCTGGTGCTGCTGGCGGCCTTTTTCATGGTGGCCCAGCCGGCAGGCGCGCAGTTGCGCATCGAGATCACCGAAGGAATGGTCGCACCGACACCGATCGCGATTGCGGATTTCACCGGTGCTGACGGCAACGTGAATGACCAGGGGCGTGAGATCGCTTCGATCATTTCGAACGATTTGTTGAGCTCGGGCCTGTTTGAGCCGATCGACAGCGCCGCCTTCATCGCGCCGCCGGGCTCGCCATCAATCAAGCCGAATTTCGCGAACTGGGCACCTATCGGCGCCAAGGGGCTTCTTGTCGGATCGGCCATTCTGGATGGCGATGGCAAGCTGGAGGTCGAATTCGTGCTATGGGATGTTGTTACCGGACGCGATCTCAGCTCGGGAACAGGCACCGCTGATCCGAACGCGCTGCGCCAGCTGTCACACAAGATCGCCGATCTTGTGTATGAGGAATTCACCGGCGACAGCGGGTATTTCGATACGCAGATCGTCTATGTCTCGGAGTCGGGATCACAGGCAAGGCGGGTCAAGCGTCTGGCGATCATGGATCAGGACGGGCACAACCACAAATTCCTGACCAGCGGGCTGGATCTGGTGCTGACACCGCGCTTCTCGCCGACCACACAGGAAATCGCCTATCTCAACTATTTCAATGATGAACCGAATGTCTATCTCCAGGATATACGCACCGGCCGCAGTGAGCGTCTGGGATCCTTCCCCGGCATGACCTTTGCGCCACGTTTCGGCCCTCAAGGCGACAGGCTGATCATGAGCTGGGCGCAGGATGGTCTGACGGATATCTATGAGATGGATCTTCGCACCCAGGACATCAGGCAGCTGACGAAATCCAGCGCCATCGACACCGCCCCGTCCTATTCACCGGACGGCAAGCGGGTCGTCTTTGAATCTGATCGGGCCGGGCGCCAGCAGCTGTATGTGATGAACACCGATGGTGGCCCGGCGCAACGCATCAGCTATGGCGAAGGACGCTATGCGACGCCGGTATGGTCACCGCGTGGTGACATCATCGCGTTCACGAAGATGCACAAGGGCACCTTCTATATCGGCATCATGAACACGGACGGGACCGGCGAGCGTCTGCTGGCGAAGGGGTTCCTTGTCGAGGGGCCAACCTGGGCGCCAAATGGGCGGGTTCTGATGTATTACAAGCAGGAACCCTTCGAGACAGATGGCAGCGGCGGTGCGACAGCTCTTTACCGCATCGACATCACCGGCTTCAACGAGCGACGCATCATTACACCCTCTGACGCGTCTGACCCAGCCTGGTCGCCGTTACGGCGTTGACAAATCGATCTGGTTTTTTGCTCTAACGCACGAGTTGAGCGGAGTTTTTGTTTCCCTTAATGGTATAATTGAGTTACTAGTGGCGGAGTTTCAGGGTTTGGCTTCGCTACAACCCACGGGGTTTGTCTGCTCATTGGACCATTTGAGATTGGCTTGCGCGCGATTGGTGCGTCGACAGCAGGGTCACGAATGGAGCAAGGGCAGATAGAATCCAGACAACCAGCTGTAATTCCGGTTACAAACTTGCCGGACCAAGACAGGGAGCATAACCATGTTGCACCGCACCATCGCACTTGTGGCCGTCGCCTTTTTCGTAGCGGCCTGCGAGACCGCCTCACAGACCGCCACCGACAGCGCCGGTGAGTCCACCGCATCGACGTCGTCCTCGACGGCTTCGACATCTTCGACATCTTCCAACGCTGGCTCTTCCTCGGGCAGTTCGTCTTCTGGCAGCTCGGCCAGCAGCTCGTCTTCCTCGGGTAGCGCGGCGTCGTCCAGCACAAGCGCGAATGATGCACTGGCTGCGATTGGCAATACTGTCTATTTTGGGTACGACAGCGCGGCGCTTAGCGGCAACGCTCAGGGCACGCTGCTGCGTCAGGCTGGTTTCCTGAACGCCAACCCGGCTTTGACCATCACCATCGAAGGTCACTGTGACGAGCGCGGCACACGCGAATACAACCTCGCCCTCGGCGAGCGTCGCGCCTCCGCGGCCCGTGACTTCCTGCTTGCCCAGGGCGTCGATCAGGCCCGCATCAAGGTGATTTCCTACGGTAAGGAACGCCCTGTTGCCTCCGGTTCGACCGAAACGTCCTGGTCGAAGAACCGCCGCGCCGCGACTGTTCTGAACTAGACCGGGGTCCGGCATCACGGATGCCGCCACACGAATGCAGGAAAAGAGGGGCGGACGGCTCCTCTTTTTTTGCCCAAATTGTGCCTCAAAGAATGTCTACCAAGATATTGGCCAGTCCCATTATTCTGCAAAAAGGCATGTGACAATGCGCGCCAGCCCCTATCTGTCGACCATCCTTGCGGTCGGTCTGATTGCGACGTCCTCTTTCGCTGTTGCCCAGGAAGCACGCCCGGGATCGGTGACCTCCGCGAATTCGCAGGCGCAGACTGGCGTCGCCGCGGCTGATGAGGCCGGTCCAAGTGCCTCGGTGCTTCTCACCCGTCAAAGCCAGCGTCTTGACCTGCTGGAAACCGACCTTCGCGACATGCGCGGCATTCTGGAAACAGATCTTCGCAGCCTGAAGATGCAGATCACACAGCTTGGCAACAATGCGTCAAGCGGCGAGACCGCCACCACTGCCGAAATCCGTGACTTGCGTGATCAGGTGGAGCGTCTTGCCGATGCGGTGGCGATGACAAGCCGGCGCATGGAACGCACACTGGAAATGAATTCCGACATGGAATTCCGCCTTCTTCGGATGGAAAAGCGGCTGCAGACGCTGATGAATATGGGCGGTGACGAGTTGGCAAGCGCGGCGGTGCAGGATGATACGATCCCTGTCGGTGAGAGCGGCGAGGTCTCGTTGACCCGCGACGTCGACAGTGGTGAAATCACCTGGCAGATGAATGCGGCGAAGCTGAACGAGCAGATGAACGCCAACGCGACGAACAGCGACAATGCGACGGCCGGTCAGGCGGATGCGGTGGCCAGTGCCGGTGCGCTTGTCACCGACAGTTCTGTTGCTGTGCCAGGCGAAAATGCCGACGCGGCAGCACCGACGCAGACAGTCTCACAAACCCCGCCGAAGCCTGAAATCCTGCCCGACGCCGCGCCGGAGGAGCAGTATAATTTTGCGCTGCAGCGCGCCATGCAGAATGATCTTGAGACCGCCGAGGCGGCATTTGCCGAGTTCCGTGCGATTAATGGTGATCATCCGCGCCAGGCTGATGCGCTGTTCTGGCTTGGCAGGATCCAGTTTCTTCGCGAGCAGTTCGATCTGGCGGCGATGACCTTCTCCGAATTCAATTCGGCCTACCCCGAGGATGCACGGATTGTTGATACGACGATGTGGATCGCCGAGGCGGTGTCGCGTTTTGCGCCTACTGACCAGGCTTGCGCCATCTACGCTTCGCTTCCCAGCCTGCTCGAATCCCCACCGGAGAGGTTCACTGAACGGCTGGCGGCATTGAGCCAGGCCGCGAATTGCGGTGGCTGAAGGCCCGTTGTCTGAAGGGCTGTTGGTTGAAGGCCCATCGGTTGAAGGCCCGACTCCAGACATTGATGCTGACGCCGTCGAGACCGCGTTCGGGTCCACCCTTGCCAGTCTTTGTTCCGGCTTGCCGGCGGCGATTCCCTGTCAATCCCTGATCTCTGCCGTATCCGGCGGGCCGGACAGCATGTGCCTTGTTGTCCTTGCCAGAAACTATGCCGCGCAGCGTGGGCTGGATCATCGTGCCATCATCGTCGATCATGGTGTGCGGCCGGATTCGGCGGCCGAGGCGCGGCGGGTCTGCTCACGGCTTCGCGGGAAAGGCATTCAGGCGGAGGTGATGAGAGTCGATGCCCCGGCACCGAAAACCGGTATTCAGGACTGGGCCCGCCGGGTGCGCTATGCGTGCCTTCTACAGGCTGCACGACGTCATCGGGCGGTGATCCTTCTCGGCCATCACCGCGATGACCAGGCGGAAACGGTGATGATGCGGTTGTCACGAGGCTCTGGGCTGGCTGGTCTCGCCGCCATGCGCGGCGCCACTCTGCGGCAGGGGGTGGCGCTTCTTCGTCCATTGCTTGGCGTCGACCGGGCGTCGATCCACAGCTTTTGCAAGGCCCACGGGATTGTCTTCGAGACCGACCCCAGCAATGAGGATCGCAGGTTTGAGCGTGTGCGTCTGCGCCAATGGCTTGCCGGGGCAGGTGCCATAGCCGGACGTGATCTATGTCGTTTTTCCAAAGCCGCAGCCTCAATAGACGACGCGCTTCTTGCGGCACTTCGCCGCCATAGATTGTTGCCCATGCCGGAGCCCGGGGGGCATCTCTATCTTCGCGCGGCGTCGCTGGCGCTGCCTGATGACATCGCAATGCGTCTGCTGGCGCATCTCATTTGCCAGATGACGGCCGCGGCGCATCCGCCCACACGGATGGCGCTTTCCGGTCTTGTCGGCAGGCTTCGCGCTGGCAGGGCTTCGACCCTTGGCGGTGTGCGCTTTACCGCAGATGGGCATGACTGGCTTGTCACAGCCGAAATCGGGCGCCGTGCGTTGCGTGTTCCGGTGGTGGCCGGTGATAATGTGATCTTTGCTGGCACCTGGCGCGTCACAAGCCCGGTCGATGCCACTGTCCGGCGGCTTGGCACATCCGGAAGCGGCGCTGGCGCGCCATGGGAGGATTGTCATGGCTGGACGAGACTTCCACCACTGGCAAGACGCAGTGTCCCGGTGCTTGAAACTCTTGACGGAGCCCTGCAATACCCCCACTTATCCCCGTACGAGCTGTCACGCGTGGGTGCCGACGAAGCAGTGGCGGAATTTCTGCCCCACTGTCTTGCACCACACCAGGGCGCGATGACGACATATGACCTGAACCTGGCCGCTGCTGGCATGAGTCTGCCTGGCGCAGCGGCACCCGTCTGAAGGAAGGCGCTTGCCGTGAACAATCTGGGACGCAACATCATAATCTGGCTGGTCTTTGGCGCGGCATTGCTGGCGCTGTTCAACTTGTTCCAGAGCCCCACATCTACCTCGCCGGGAAGCCAGCTTGCCTATTCTGACTTCATCGCTGAGGTCGAGAGCCAGCAGGTCGTCGAAGTTGTGATCGACGGACGTAACCTGAAAGGCACCGCGAAGAATGGCCGGGTGATCACTTCGGTGATGCCGGAGGGCACCGATGTTGTCGCTGTCCTGGACGCGAATGACGTCCGCATCATCGCCAGCCCCGAAGACAGCGGCATGCCGTCCTTCCTGTCGATCCTTCTGTCCTGGTTCCCGATGCTGCTGTTTATCGGCATCTGG
>JAYOST010000046.1:0-11539 GCA_038139365.1 Alphaproteobacteria bacterium | reverse complement strand
CGGCAACACCGCCAGCCAGCTTGGCAAGACGCTCCTGCAGCTTCTCGCGGTCATAGTCGGAGGAGGTTTCCTCGGCCTGTGCGCGGATCTGGTTGCAGCGGGCCTCGATCTCGGACTTCTCACCAATGCCGTCGACAATGGTGGTCTCGTCCTTGGTGATCTCGATGCGCTTGGCCGAACCAAGCATCTCGAGGGTCACGGCGTCGAGCGAGATACCGACTTCCTCGGAAATCACGGTGCCCTTGGTCAGGATCGCGATGTCCTCGAGCATGGCCTTGCGGCGGTCACCAAAGCCAGGGGCCTTGACGGCAGCAACCTTCAGGCCGCCACGAAGGCGGTTGACGACGAGCGTGGCGAGCGCCTCGCCCTCGATGTCCTCGGCGATGATCAGCAGCGGGCGGCCCGACTGTACGACCTTCTCGAGAATCGGCAGCATGTCCTGAAGGTTCGACAGCTTCTTCTCATGAAGAAGGATGTAGGGCTCTTCCATGACGGCGCGCATCTTCTCGGCGTCGGTGACGAAGTAAGGCGACAGGTAGCCACGGTCGAACTGCATGCCCTCGACAACGTCGAGCTCGGTGTCCAGGCTCTTCGCCTCTTCGACCGAAATCACGCCTTCGTTGCCGACGCGCTCCATGGCCTCGGCAATCATCTTGCCGATGGCTTCCTCGCCATTGGCCGAGATCGTGCCGACCTGGGCCACCTCGTCGGAGGTGGAGATTTTCTTCGACTTCGCCTCGAGCGATGCGACAACAGCCTCGACAGCCATGTCGATGCCGCGCTTCAGGTCCATCGGGTTCATGCCGGCGGCAACCGCGCGGGCGCCTTCCTGGGCAATCGACTGGGCCAGAACGGTGGCGGTGGTGGTGCCGTCGCCGGCTACGTCGTTGGCCTTGGAGGCAACTTCGCGAACCATCTGCGCGCCCATGTTCTGGAACTTGTCCTTGAGCTCGATGTCCTTGGCGACGGTGACGCCGTCCTTGGTGATGCGCGGTGCGCCGAACGACTTCTCGAGAACAACGTTACGGCCTTTCGGGCCGAGAGTGACTTTCACGGCGTTGGCCAGAATATCGACGCCCTCGAGCATCCGTGTCCTGGCGTCTGAGCCGAATTTGACTTCCTTAGCAGCCATTGGATTTCATCCTTCTTTTTTGAATTGGGTCAAGCTTGTGACAGCCGGGATCGTCAGTCGATGATCCCCATGATGTCGGATTCCTTCATGATCAGGTAATCCTGACCATCGATCTTGACTTCCGTTCCGGACCATTTGCCGAACAGAACAGCGTCGCCAGCCTTGACATCAAGCGGCTGCATCTTGCCCTGCTCATCGCGGGCGCCACTGCCGACAGCAATGATCTTGCCTTCCATCGGCTTTTCCTTGGCAGTATCGGGAATGATAATGCCGCCTGCGGTCTTGTCCTCGGATTCCATCCGCTGAACCAGCACACGGTCGTGAAGGGGCCTGAATTTCATGCCTCTTTCTCCTCCATTTGGATTTAGGTCTTATGCTGGCACTCAGACAATCAGAGTGCCAGCGAGCACTCCGGGTACTTGGGCGCGGCGCGACATAATGTCAAGAAATAACGCCAAAAAAATTCAGGCGACGCCGAGCTTTTGCTGAAGCGATGAGGATGAGGTCGTGTATTGGAACCTGACCTTCTTGTCAGGATGCACGATGCCATGCGCCGCGTGCGCCATCAGGGCCGCCTCGTGAAAGCCTGACAGGATCAGCTTCAGCTTGCCGGGATAATGGTTGATATCGCCGATGGCGAAGATTCCCGGCACCGATGTCTCGAACCTCTCGGTGTCGACGGGGATCAGATTTTCCTCGAGATTCAGGCCAAAATTCGCAATCGGCCCAAGCTTCATCGTCAAGCCGTAGAAGGGCAGAAGCACATCGGCGGCAAGCGCCACCGGTGCCTCGGCCCCGCTGGTCTGGACAAGCACATTCTCAAGCGAGCCAGCGGTCCCCTCAAGGCTCTTCAGCTGGCCGATCTGCAGCGTCACCCGCCCTTCCTCGACAAGTGCCCGCATCTTCGCCACCGTATCCGGTGCGGCCCGGAAATCATCGCGGCGATGCACCAGCGTCACCGATTCGGCGATATCGACAAGGTTCACCGTCCAGTCGAGGGCGGAATCACCGCCGCCGGCGATCACAAGTTTCTTGCCGGCAAGCCTGTCACGCTGGCGCACCGCATATTGCACCGCACCGCTCGCCTCGAAATCATCGAGATCGGACAGCGGTGGGCGTTTTGGAACGAAGGATCCGCCCCCGGCAGCAATCACCACGACCGGCGCGTTCAGCTTCATCCCCTCGTTTGTCGTCAGCAGCCAGCTGCCATCCTCAAGCTTCTCCAGCGCCTCGGCCATCTGACCGTAGTGGAACACCGGATCGAACGGCGCGATCTGTTCCATCAGCCTGTCGGTCAGCTCCTGGCCGGTGCAGACCGGCAGCGCCGGGATGTCATAGATCGGCTTCTCGGGATAAAGTTCGGCACATTGCCCGCCCGGCATGTCGAGAATGTCGACAAGATGGCACCGCAGGTCGAGAAGGCCGAGCTCGAACACGGCAAACAAGCCGCAGGGTCCGGCCCCGATGATGATGATGTCGGTTTTCTGGATTTCAGCCATAACAGACCCGCCAGTGTGCATGTGGAACAAAACCAATTGCCGTTGTGCAAGACATAGCGGGGCGATGGCCGCCGGACAAGGGGTTATGAGGTGGCCGCGCCGGGATACCGCGCCCTCTGGCTGGACAGCAGGCGTTGCATCGGCGGTGCTGACAGCGACAGCGAGCGCTGCCATTGCGCCAGCGCACCGGGCTCGATCTCGACATGGCTGACGCCGCAGCGGCGAAGGTAGGTGGCCTGGTCAGGGATCAGATGGCCAACCGCCAGAATGGCGCCTTCGTAACGATGCGCCTCGCGAAGATGACGCGCCACGGTGAAACCGCGACCATCCGAAAACCGTTCGAAACGGATGGCGATGACCGCCGTTCCGGCCGATCCCAGCTTCGCGAGATCATGGGGCGAGACATCCGTCTCGACAGCCTCGCCCTGGCACGGGAGGGCCACCAGTTCGGCGCTGTTCAGATCAAAAACTGCCATGTTACCTCTGCTCTGGGTCACGTCTGCCCGGGTCACGTCTGCCCGGGTCACGTCTTCTCCACTGGATCGGCATAGACAGCCTGTTTGTAGGGCTCCAGCCCGAGCCGAAGCAGGTTGTCGGCAAAGCTTTCCGTCTTGCGGCGCGTGGCAAGATAGAGATCGACAATCGTCTCGATCACCCGCGGCACCTCGTCTTCGGCAAAGGATGGGCCGATGATCCTGCCGATCGCGGCCGCCTCATCGGCGCGGCCACCTAGCGTGATCTGGTAATGCTCGACCCCTTTCTTGTTGACACCGAGCACACCGATATCAGCCGAATGATGATGACCACAGGCATTGATGCAGCCTGATATGTTCAGCCGTAAACGGCCGATTTCGGCGCGCCGCGCCGGGTCTGGAAACTGCCTGAAAATCTTCTCGGCAAGCGGCAGCGAGCGGGCGTTGGCAAGATTACAGTAATCCAGACCGGGGCAGGCAATCATATCACTGATCAGCCCCTCCTCGGCACCGTGAAGGCCGGCCTCGTGAGCGGCCCGGTAAAATCCGGCCAGACAATCCCGGCGGACATGCGGGACAATGATGTTCTGGGTGTAGGTGACGCGAAGCTCGGACCTGCCGAACCTGTCGGCAAGATCGGCCATCACCTCCATCTCCGAGGCAGACGCATCGCCTGGCGGGCGGTCGGCGGATTTCAGCGACAGGCTGACATTGGCGTAGCCAGGCGTGTGATGCGCCATGACGTTGCTGCGAAGCCAGCGGTCGAACCCGCCATCGGCATTGATGTCTGACTGGCGGGCCTGCGCCAGTTCTGGCGGGCTGGCCGGTGCCGACGGCAGGGTGGGCGGCGCGAAATGGGCAGCGATACGGCGATATTCTTCACGTGGAAGCTCTGTCGCGCTGTCCTTGATCAGCAGCCATTCACGGTTCACCGCCTCGGCGAACGACTCGATACCGAGATCATCGACAAGGATCTTGATCCGCGCCTTGTAGATATTGTCCCGGCGGCCAGCGGCATTATAGACCCGCATGATTGCCTCGAGATATGAGAGAAGCTGGCGCACCGGCACGAAATGCGCCAGCTTGCGCGCCACCCGCGGGGTGCGCCCCTGCCCACCCCCGACAACGACCCGGAATCCAGTCTCGCCACCGCGGTTTCTTGCCAAACGAAGGCCGATGTCATGAAAGGCGGTGGCAGCCCGGTCCTCGGCGGCGGCGGACACCGCGATCTTGAACTTGCGCGGCAGAAAAGCGAACTCAGGATGGAAGGTAGACCATTGCCGGATGATCTCGGCCCAGACCCTGGCATCCTCGATCTCGTCCGGTGCGGCCCCGGCCAGCGGATCGGCGGTGACATTACGGATGCAGTTGCCGGATGTCTGGATGGCATGCATCTCCAGTCCGGCAAGCCGGTCGAGAATGTCCGGCGTCTCGACAAGCCGGATCCAGTTGAACTGGATATTCTGACGTGTGGTGAAATGACCAAAGCCGCGATCAAAGTCACGGGCGATTCCGGCCAGCCCCCGCATCTGGGTGCTGGACAGCGTGCCATAGGGGATGGCCACCCGCAGCATATAGGCGTGAAGCTGGAGGTACAGCCCGTTCTGCAACCGCAGCGGCTTGAATTCCTCTTCGGTCAGATCGCCGCGGAGCCGCCGCTCGACCTGGTCGCGGAACTGCGCGGCGCGGATCCTGACGGCATCATGGTCAAGGGAGTCATATAGATACATCGCAGGTCGGTGAAGCTGCGGTCGGTGCTTCGCCGGAACGATCGTAGATGACAGCGGTTGGGCGGTGACGCCAGCCTGGCCCTGATCAGCCGGCGGCGTGATGCTGGGGCCGCGCGCGGCGCGGATGTCCTCACGTGCCGAGGGCCGCGGCATCACATCATCCACCGGCACTTCGTAGGCGGCGACGATCTCGTTGCGGCATTCCGCATCATCAACGATCCGGCGGGCCGTGTCGACCTGCTCGCCGGCAAAGCTGTGGGCGCGCCCGGCCTCCTCGGTCCAGGCCAGATCGCCGGTCAGCCAGATGACCGAACCGGTCTCGATCCTGTTGGCGGTGAATTTGACCTGGGTCATGCCGACATCTCCGATGGCGGCGACGCGCCGTGCCCAGAGTGACCCCTTGCCGGAGTGATCACCACCTCGAGGCCACGCGACGTCAGCACCGCCGCGCGCGCCCAGACCATTGCCGGATGAACAGCGAGGATTTCCACTTCTCGGCGCGCCAGATGGACAAAGTCCGGCACGTTTCCCGGGGCATGGAGAATCACATCGGCATTGCGAATGGCCTCGATCTCATGGCGTTTCAGCTGCGTCGGCTCGTCAGCCCTGAGATCGGGATCATCGCCAATGACATGGAGGCCCCCACCTTCATGCCCGGGCTGGTCTGACAGCATCTCGACCACGCGCGAATCCGCCCGGCAGTCATCGCCGTCAATGATCCACCCGGCAGCATCACCATCAATGATCCGGTGCTGCAAACGCCGCCGCCTGGCAGCCGGAAGGGTCCGGATGCGATGCCTGATCCGGTTCAGGTAGAGTGCGAGCCTGCCATAGTGATGCGGCAGCCAGTCTTCGATCCCGGCACGAAGGCGCTGCGCCAGGACCGGCGCGAAGCCGCCTGTCGAGATCGCCAGTATCACCGGGTCCCGATGCACGATCGAACCAAGATAAAAGCTGCAAAGCGCCGGCCTGTCGGGCACATTCACCGGCACGCCAATCTCACGGGCACGCCGCGACAGTCTTTCATCAAGCTGGCCGTCGCCCGTGTCGATTACCAGCAATGGACGACCGATGAACAGCCTGGCGGCCCGGTCAGGCGATATCCCGCCGATAGGCTGCACATGCTGCACACCCGGCAGATCGAGCGCCGGCGGCACCGCGTCATCACCGGTGAGAAGGTCGACCCTTGGCGCGAAGCTCGTAAGAAGCCGCAGTTTCGCCGCCAGTCCCGGCACCGCGCCGATGACAAGAGGCGGTGAGGCGCCTAGATCCAGAAAAATGGGAAAATGCCGTGCCATCCTTGTACCCCGTTACCTGCTTTCAGGTCCTCGTCGCTGCACAGGATCGGATAACGGGTAAAGGAAGGCGAATGAGGATCTTTCGTCGCGCCGACACTAGGTGCGTGATGCCGGATGGCAACCGTGAAGACGAGTCTTCGCAAAAGCCTTTCCTTTTTTTGGCGTCAGATGATGGGTTTTTTCCAATAAATGACATTTTCTTGCAATCTGGCCAGTTCGGGCAATTTGGCCAATCTGGACCATCTGGCCAATCTGGACCATCTGGCCAGTATGGAATGTATCCAGTGTGACATGTGGCCAGGCCAGGCGGCTCCAGATCAGTGATGACCGCGTGATGCGGCGGCGGATGCGGCAATTGCACCGGTTTGCAAGCAATGTCCGGCCTTGCTATATCGCGTGGGTGCCGGGGCATTGTCTGCCGGCACGAAAGTCCCGGGGACCCTTCGATGCTGTATCACATGTCTGCAAATGAAGTCGCGAACCGTGCGCCGATAGCGGCGCAGCGTGACAGCTTTGCCTTCTGGTGGCTGATCGTGATGGCGGTTCTTGTCGCCATCATGGTGCTGATCGGCGGGGTCACACGTCTGACCGGCAGTGGGCTGTCGATGGTCGAATGGCGGCCCTTGATGGGAACGCTGCCACCGCTCAGCGCCGCCGAATGGCAGCGCGTCTACGCGCTCTATCTGGCCTCTCCGGAATATGACCAGTTCAATTACGGCATGGACCTTGCCGGCTTCAAGACGATCTTCTTCTGGGAATATGTGCACCGCCTGTGGGGGCGGCTTCTTGGGCTGGCCTTTGTGCTGCCGCTGGTCTGGCTGATCATCTGCAGAAATGTGCCGCACGGTTTTGGCGGCCGGCTTTTCGCGCTGCTGCTCCTCGGCGGGTCGCAGGGTGTGATCGGCTGGTGGATGGTAAAGTCGGGGCTGACCGCCGATGCCACCGTCTCGCAATACAGGCTTGCCGTGCATCTTGGCATGGCGCTGCTGATCTTCGGCTTGCTGCTATGGACAGCGTTCGACATCCGCTATGGCCGGACCGCACCACCGCGCGGCCATGCTGGCGGAACGCTTGTCATCGTGGTGCTGACAATTCTGGCCGGCGCGCTTGTCGCCGGCATGGATGCCGGTCTTCTGTACAATCACTACCCGCTGATGGGCGACGGGCTGGTGCCGGTGGAATATGGCGAACTGGGGCTTCTTGATGCGTTCGAGAATCCGGCGTCTGCACAGTTCCATCACCGCTGGATTGCGCTTCTCGCGGTGTTGGCGGTGATCACACTGGCGCTACGCGCACGCCGCTATCAGGCAAGCCGCAAGCCGGCGACGCTGGCCCTTGGCGTGGTGGTGGCGCAGTTCGTGCTGGGAATAGCCGTGCTGCTTCACGGCGTTCCGGTGTCACTCGGCGCGATGCACCAGAGCGGCGCGGTGCTGCTTCTGGCAAGCCTTGTCTGGACGATCCACAGAATGCCGCGCTAGCGGCCGGGTCACCGAATGCCACGCTAGCCGCACCCGGCCTTTTCCATTCAGACAGCTGTTCAGGACTTCTTCGGCACTGGCGCGCGGCGGATGTGAAGCTCGGCAAGCGCGCTGTCCTCGACCTCGGACGGGGCCGCCATCATCAGGTCCTCCGCCTTGCCATTCATCGGGAACAGGATCACCTCGCGGATGTTCGGCTCATCAGCGATCAGCATCACGATGCGGTCGATCCCCGGGGCGATGCCACCATGCGGCGGAGCGCCGAAACGGAAGGCGTTGATCATCGCCGGAAACTTGTCATCAACGACGCTATGGTCATAGCCGGCAATCTCGAACGCCTTGTACATGACCTCGGGCAGATGGTTCCGGATCGCCCCTGATGACAGCTCGACACCGTTACAGACAAGGTCATACTGCCAGGCATTGATGGTCAACGGGTCCTGCTCCTCAAGCGCCTTCAGGCCACCCTGCGGCATCGAGAAAGGATTGTGCGAGAAGTCGATCTTGCCGGTCGTCTCGTCAGCCTCGAACATCGGAAAATCGACAATCCAGGCAAAGCGGAAGACGGACTTGTCGATCAGCCCCTGCTCTTCGCCGATGCGCACACGTGCCCGCCCGGCAAGGCTGGCGGCGGCGGCTTCATCGGCGCAGGCGAAGAACACCGCATCGCCGTCACCAACGCCGGTCGCCTGGCGGATTTCCTCGGCCTTTTCGGGACCAAGCGCCTTGGCCACCGGCCCGCGCGCCTCACCTTCACCATAGATGATGTAGCCCATGCCGGGGGCACCCTCGGACTGCGCCCAACTGTTCATCCTGTCGGCGATGGCCCGGCTGCCGCATTTCGGGCCAGGGACAGCACGAACGACACTGCCGCCCTCGACAGCCTTGGCGAAAATCGAGAAGCCTGAGCCACGGAAAGTTTCGGTGACATCACAGATCTCGATCGGAATGCGCAGGTCGGGCTTGTCGTTGCCGTATTTCAGCATCGACTCGGCATAGGGGATATGGATGAACTCCTGATCCACAGCCTTGTCGGAGAATTCCTCGAAGACCCCGCGGATCACTGGCTCGACAGCATCAAACACGTCCTGCTGTTCGACGAAGCTCATCTCGAGGTCAAGCTGGTAGAACTCACCCGGGCTGCGGTCGGCACGGCTGTCCTCATCGCGGAAACAGGGCGCGATCTGGAAATAGCGGTCGAAGCCGGAGACCATCACCAGCTGCTTGAACTGCTGCGGTGCCTGCGGCAACGCATAGAACTTGCCGGGATGGAGGCGGGCCGGCACCAGAAAATCACGCGCGCCCTCGGGTGAGGAGGCTGTCAGGATCGGCGTCTGGAATTCGGTAAAGCCCTGCGCCACCATCCGCGCCCGAATCGACTGGATGATCTTCGCGCGGAGCATGATGTTGTCATGTGGGCGTGACCGGCGCAGATCGAGATAGCGATAGCGAAGCCGTGTTTCCTCACCGGAATCAGCGTCGGAATTAACCTGCAGCGGCAGCGTGTCGGCGGCGGACTGCACCTCGAACTGCTCGATCCGCACCTCGACATGGCCGGTCGGCAGTGCTGTGTTGATGGTCTCGTCGCTGCGCTTCAGAACGGTGCCAGTAATGGTGACCACCGATTCAAGCCGTGTTGCCTCGACGTCGGCGAACGCCGCGTCAGAGCTGTCGATGACGCATTGCGTCAACCCGTAATGGTCACGAAGGTCGACGAAAACCAGCTGACCATGGTCACGCTTGCGATTGATCCAGCCGGAAAGGCGGACGGGTTGGCCGACATTGGATTCGGTAAGCTCGCCGCATGTGTGTGAGCGAAAGGCGTGCATCATAAAACTCCGGCTGGAAAGATCGACATGCCGACGGCCCGTTCAGAACAGGCTGCCGGCTGGCAAAAACGCGCGCAGTATGCAAAACATGACCCGCTTCCGCAACCGGCTTGCGCAACTGGCTTGTCGCCGGCGTTGCCGCAGGAGTTGTGGCGAGACTTGCGGGCGGATCAGCCGCGCGAGCGTCGCCGGCCTCTTGCGCGCCCACGCGCGGCCCCGGCGGTGTCATCCGCATTGCCATCCGGCGGTGTCGGCAAATCCTTCCACGGGGTGCCGAGAACCGCTTCGGCGGCCACCGTATCAAAATCACGTCTCGGTGTGGCTTTCAGCGCGGCCGCCATCGCCGCGACATGCGCCGGTGTGGTGCCGCAACAGCCGCCAATCACCCGGATGCCGGCGTCGCGAGCGTAGCAGGCATAATGACCCATCAGCTCGGGCGTACCATGATAGTGGATTTCACCTTCAACATAGCTTGGGATGCCGCAATTGCCTTTGGCGATCACCGGCATCTCGGTCGCTGGCAGCATGCCGCGCACCGAATGCAGCAGTTCGGCCGGACCGATGCCGCAATTGGCGCCGACAAGACTGGCCCCGAAGGCGGCGGACTGGCGCGCGAAATCGGCGGGGAACACCCCCATCATTGTCCGCGCGGCGGTATCGAAGGTCATACAGGCGGCAACAGCAAGCCCGCAGGAACGCGCCGCATCAATGGCGGCCTTGACCTCCTCGAGCGACGACATCGTCTCGACCCACAACAGATCGGCACCACCCTCGGCCAGCGCCTCGGCCTGGGCGGTGAAGGCCTGAAGGGCGTCGTCATAATCCAGTGCCCCCATCGGCGCGAACAACTCGCCGGTCGGCCCCATTGACCCGGCGACAAGCACGCTCTCGCCATGCCGGTCACGCCCGTCATCCGCCGCCCGCCGCGCCAGTTTTGCCGCGGCAAGATTGAGTTCGCCAACCCGGTCCTGCGCCTCATGCAGCTTCAGCCGGTGCGCTGTACCACCGAATGAATTGGTCAGGATCAGCCGCGATCCGGCGTCAATAAAGGAGGTGTGAAGGTCGATGACCTCGTCCGGACGCTCGACATTCCAGAGTTCCGGCGGATAGCCGGTTTCAAGCCCCTTCTTGAAGAAGTTCGTGCCAGTGGCACCATCGGCAAGGATAACCCCGCCATCGTCCAGAAGCTCTTCAAAGGGTGTTGTGACGGCCATTTCCTACTCCCGGCGCCGACGCGTCGGGCGACGCCTTATGCCTGTGGCGGCGGCACGTCGGTCGCGCAGCGCCTCCAGAAGGTCACGCTGCGCGTCGGGTGACATCGTCCGCCAGGCGGCGATTTCAGCACCGGTGCGATAACAGCCGACGCAGTGCCCGCTGTCGCGGTCAAGCTGACACACCGAAATGCAGGGTGATGGCAGGGCAGTTTCGGCAGACATGGAGCGACACCGGTCTGGTCGTGATGCAGTCTCAGGCGGCGACGCTTTCGCCATCTTCACGGATCATGGCCTCGTTTAACGCCTCGAGGCCAGCCATAAGCGCATCGGCCCGCCCGGTTACGAGACCGCCGGCAACAGCATGGTCGGCGCCGTCTGCGGCGGCTGGTGCAGCGATGTCGACAAGCTCGAGAAGCGAGGCAGCGTCATCAAGAAGAAGCACCGGCACATCCTCGCGGGTAAAGGCGCGAAGAAGACGCTTGGCATGAGCCTCGCCGGCAAGGGTGGCGACATGGCGCTCGCCCGTCGGCACGATCAGCGCGTCATAATCGACGGCAAGTGTAGTCGACAGCGTCCCGTCCACGGGATAGGACATGCCCCAGCCGCTCCCGTTCCAGGCATTCGTCAGGCCGGCATCGCGGGAAATGACACGCAGTTTTGCGTTTACGGACATCATCGCGCGCTGAATGGCGATGAATGTCTCTTCGTCAAATCCACTGGCGACCATAATGGCGACGGACTTGCCTGTCAGGTTGGAAAGCTGCATCTGGAGGGCTCCTGTCTCTTTGTCTTGATTATCTGATGATTCGGGTTCGCCTGCGCCCTGCGCCATGACCGGTCGGGGGATGGCCCGGCAGGTGTATGCTGCGAGGATGTGTGGCAAGAA
>JAYOST010000045.1:0-11580 GCA_038139365.1 Alphaproteobacteria bacterium | reverse complement strand
TCATGTGGTCGCGAATGGCGTCTTCCATCGCCGCAAGCGACATGTTCAGATCGTCGCCTTCATCCCCGGTATTTGCATCGCGGGTCGAGGTATCGGTATCGGCATCGCCATCCTCGGCACTTTCCTCTTCCTCGGATTCCTCGGCTTCCTCTTCGGACTCCTCATCGTCGGGAAGATCATCCTCGTCGATGTCGTCATCCATACGCGACATCAGGCTTTCCTCGACCGGCCCGCCATTCAGACGCGCATAGGTCGTCTCGAGATCGATGATATCCCGAAGCGGGACAACACCGTCGGCAATCTGGTCACGCCAATGCAGCAGCGCGCGGATGGTCAGCGGGGATTCGCAGATGCCGCCGATCATGAGCTCACGGCCAGCCTCGATCCGCTTGGCGATGGCAATCTCGCCTTCGCGCGACAGCAGCTCGACGCTTCCCATTTCGCGAAGATACATCCGCACCGGGTCATCGGTGCCGGATACGTCGCTGTCCGAGACATTGCCGGCCGGCCGTGCCTCTTCTTCCTCAGAATCGGATGCCTCTTCACCGTCTGCGGCATCGACAACCGAGACCCCCATTTCGCTCAGCGCCGACATGAAGTCGTCAATCTGCTCGGAGGTGAAATCCTCGGCCGGAAGCGCGGCGTTCAATTCGTCGTGAGTGACGTAGCCGCGCTCCTTGCCAAGACGCATCAGCGTCTTCAGGGTCTGACGGGCTGCATCATTGTCCTGAGCCTCGACGGCGCCGTCCTGCGGCTGGGCTTCGGTCTCGGTCTGCTGGTTTGCCTTGGCTGCCATAAATGTCGTCCGCTTTCCTTCGCACGGGGTGGTCCCATGCCGATCTGTCACAAGTCAACCCTCGCCGGGCTAGCGTGGCACGGTGGCTATGGTAGAGAATATTCCGGATGCGCCGCCAACAAGCCGAAGCAGTTCTTCCAGCTGCCGACCGGCATCCTCGCCGGAGAGCGATCCAGGATCGAAAGGCATTCGCGCTTTCATCTCGTCCCCCTCAAGCACGTCAATCGATTCCTTGAAATTCAACCCTTGTAGATGATGCCTCAGAGCCGCCGCGTCAAGGTCTGGATCACGGATAACGGCATCAATCGCCGCTTTTTTAAGAGCTTCAAGGGGGGCGTCGGCAGAATCGATCTGTAACAGCGCCTCATACATATCGGGAACCAGCGCCGGGTGCGCGAGAATCAGCGCGCAGATGGCACGATGCCGATGGATCGCGCCGGCATTCGGACGGCGGACCCGCGGTCGAGGAACCGCGCCACCCCCGCCCCGCGCCAGCCCACGTCCGGCAGCCCGCATGGCGGCGATTCGCGCCTCGATCTCGTCGGCAAAGGCGCTGCGGACCTGGTTGTGACCGATCTGCCGGACCTGACCGCGCACCATCTGCCAGAACTCGGCACGCTGCTCCGGCTGACGAAGATCATGCTCGGCTGCAAAGCTTGTCCACAGGCTGTCGATCAGCGAGCTGGCAGTGCTGATGACCTTCAGCAGCCCGTCACCACCCTCGTTTCGCAGCAGATCGTCGGGGTCCTGCCCGACGGGCAGCATCGCGAGGCGCGCCGATTTGCCGGGCTGCAGCAGTGGCAGCAGCCGTTCCAGCGCACGCTTCTGGGCCCGCTGACCGGCGGCGTCACCATCAAAGCACAGGACCGGCTCATCATGGAGCTTCCAAAGATGTCCAATCTGCTCTTCGGTCAACGCAGTGCCGAGCGGGGCGACAGCGGTGGCAACGCCACTCTGCTGGATGGCGATGACATCCATATAGCCTTCGGCAACAAGAAGCGGCAGCTTACGACGCAGACCTTCGCGCGCCTGCACCCAGCCATAGAGGACGGTCTTCTTCGAGAAGGTTGGACCTTCCCCGGAATTCAGATATTTCGGCTGCGCATCACCGAGAGCGCGCGCGCCGAATGCGATCACCCGTCCCTGGCGGTCCTCGATCGGGAACATCACCCGGTCGCGGAAATAGTCGAACAGCTCGCCGTCGCGGTCGCTGCGCCGAATCACGCCGGCAGCCAGCATATCGTCATCGCTGAAACCCCGCGCCGATAATGCAGCGCGTAGCCCGCCACGCGGCGCATAGCCGATCCGGTAGGTGGCCAGCATTTCGGCCGTGAGGCCGCGCCCCTGAAGATAGCGCGCCGCGGCGCTGCCATCCTGGCGCTGCAGGCCGGCCTGGAAATATTTCGTGGTCTCCTCGAGGATATCCAGTGCGGCCTTGCGCTGGCGGGTGCGTTGCGGGTCTTCCGGCGCGCTTCGCGGCACCGTCATCCCGGCCATGCCGGCAAGCCGCTCCACCGCCTCCATGAACTCCAGCCCGTCAGTTTCGCGCAGGAAGGAGATGGCGTCACCATGCACGCCGCAGCCAAAGCAATGGTAGAACCCCTGGTCGTCGACCACAGAGAAGGACGGCGTCTTTTCCGAATGGAACGGGCACAGTCCGGAGAAGCGCCGCCCCTTTCGGGTCAGCTTCACACGCTTTCCGACAATATCGGACAGCGGCACCCTCTGGCGCAGATCCTCGATGAATTCAGGCGGTACGGCCATCGGCTCCCCAGATATGTCCGACCAGATATGTCCGGCAGGGATCACGGCGACGGATCGCCGTCACCGACCATAATGCGACGATGCCGGATGACCGGCAAGATGGTACACCTCAGGCCTGGCCCAGAAGCGCCGCTTTCACCTTCTGGCTGGCGGTGGAAAAATCCATCTGGCCGGCATGTGCCGACTTCAGATGGGCCATCACCTGGCCCATATCCTTGATCGACCCGGCCCCGGTGGCGGCGATGGCCGCCGTAATCGCGGCATCGACCTCGGCGTCGCCAAGCTGTGCCGGCAGAAACCCGGTAATAATCTGGATTTCGGCTTCTTCGGCCTCGGCAAGCTCCGGGCGTCCCCCGTCACGGTACATCTTGGCCGATTCGGTCCGCTGCTTGATCATTGTCTGCATCATCGACAGGATCTCGTCATCGCCGATCCCGTCCTGATTGCCATTGCCACGCGCGGCAATATCCCGATCCTTCAAGGCCGCGCTGATCAACCGCAAGGTGGCCAGAGCAACCTGATCCTTGGCCTTCAATGCCTCTTTCATCGCCGCAGCGATGTCTTCGCGCAAATTCGCCATACTACACCTGCCTTGATTCGTTCCCTGCCAGCGCCGCATTTGCCAGCGCCGTCTCCGCGAACATCGCAGAAACCGGCCACCGCGCTTGGTGAGACCGAGGCTTTTAGCGGCAAAACGGACCCCGTGCAATAGTCGGGTCGATTCGTTCAACCTGCCCCTTGACCGGCTGATCCGCCTTATGTATCACACAACGGCTCTGGCACCTTGTTTTTACACGCGCCGTCCCCCGGGACCAACGCCGCAAAAAGCATGCCGGACCGTCATGATTGACCAGATGCTGCAAGGATCACGATGGCGCAGAACTCGAACTCTGGCCGGCCTGTTGCCGCGCCACGCCCAGCTTTGCCACGCCGGGCCGTAAAGGCACCAACCGCCGTTCTGGTTCTCAGTGATGGAAGCGTATTCAAAGGATACGGGTTCGGCGCGACGGTCACAAATGTTGGCGAGGTCTGTTTCAACACATCGATGACCGGCTATCAGGAGATCATGACCGATCCGTCCTATGCCGGCCAGATCATCACCTTCACCTTCCCCCATATCGGCAATGTCGGCGCCAATCCGAAGGATCATGAGACAGCGACACCCACCGCTCTTGGCATGATCACCCGCCAACTGCCGACAGATCCGGCAAGCTGGCGCAGCGACGCCTCGCTCGAGGCATGGATGATCGCCAACAACCTTCCCGGAATCGCCGGAATTGACACCCGCGCGCTGACCCGACGCATTCGTGACGCCGGTGCACCGAAGGGCGTGATCTGCCATGACCCTGACGGCCATTTCGATATCGACGCGCTGACAGCCAAGGCGCAAGCCTGGCCCGGGCTTGCCGGCATGGATCTGGCGATCGAGGTGACCCGTGATGCCGAATCCGGCTGGGACGAGGGCAGCTGGGATTTCATTCAGTCCAGCCACCGCCAGACCGAGGCGCGATACCGCGTCGTCGCGATGGATTTCGGCTGCAAGCACAACATCCTGCGGTGCCTGACCGATGCCGGCTGCGATGTCACCGTTGTTCCGGCAGGCACCAGCGCCGCGGCGATCCTGGCCATGAAGCCCGACGGTGTGTTTCTCTCGAACGGCCCAGGCGACCCGGCCGCCACCGCAGATTACGCCGCCGCACAGATCGGCAGCATCATCGATACAGGCACGCCGGTGTTCGGCATCTGCATCGGCCATCAGTTGATGGCGCTGGCGATGGGGGCCTCCACCCACAAGATGGAACGCGGCCATCGCGGCGCCAATCACCCGGTCAAGGACCTTGCCACCGGCCGCATCGAGATCACCAGCCAGAACCATGGTTTCGTGGTCGACCCGGACAGCCTTCCCGCCACGCTCGAGGTGACACACCTGTCGCTGTTCGACGGGTCAATCGAGGGGCTGCGCCACCGTGAAAAACCCGCTTTCTGCGTGCAGTACCATCCCGAATCCTCACCCGGGCCGCATGACTCACGCTACCTGTTCGACAGATTCACCGCGCTCATGGACGAGCGGAAAGGGTAAGGATGCCGCGCCGCGACGACATCAGCTCCATTCTCATCATCGGTGCCGGCCCGATCATCATCGGCCAGGCCTGCGAGTTCGACTATTCCGGAGCCCAGGCCTGCAAGGCGCTGAAGGCAGAAGGATACCGGGTGATCCTGGTCAATTCCAATCCGGCGACAATCATGACCGACCCGGAAATGGCCGACGCCACCTATATAGAGCCGATCACACCGGCGACCGTGGCCCGCATCATCGAGGTCGAGCGCCCAGACGCGCTGCTGCCGACGATGGGCGGCCAGACCGCGCTGAATACGGCGCTGGCGCTGGACAAGGACGGCACTCTGACGAAATACGGCGTCGAGATGATCGGCGCGCGGCCTGATTCCATCGAAAAAGCCGAGGACCGCGAGCTGTTCCGTGTGGCCATGGAAAAGATCGGGCTGCAATGCGCCCGTGCCCGCACGGTGAACAATTTCGATGACGCGCTTGAGGCGCTTGACGCTGTCGGTCTGCCGGCCATCATCCGCCCTTCCTTCACCCTTGGCGGCGAAGGCGGCGGGGTGGCCTATAACCGCGCCGAGTTTGAAGACATCGTCGGCAACGGCCTGCGCCTGTCGCCGGTCAGCGAAGTGCTGATCGAGGAATCGGTGCTTGGCTGGAAGGAATTCGAGATGGAGGTGGTGCGCGACACCGCCGACAACTGCATCATCGTCTGCTCGATCGAGAACATGGACCCGATGGGCGTCCATACCGGCGATTCCATTACCGTTGCCCCGGCACTGACGCTGACCGACAAGGAATATCAGGCGCTTCGCGACGCCTCGCTGGCGGTTCTTCGCGAGATCGGCGTCGATACCGGCGGATCGAATGTACAGTTCGCCGTCTGCCCGGACAGCGGGCGGATCATCGTCATTGAAATGAACCCGCGGGTCAGCCGTTCCTCGGCGCTGGCCTCGAAGGCGACCGGATTCCCGATCGCCAAGGTGGCCGCAAAGCTTGCCGTTGGCTACACGCTGGATGAGCTGGCAAACGACATCACCGGCGTCACCCCGGCCAGTTTCGAGCCAACCATCGACTATGTGGTCACCAAGATCCCGCGCTTCACTTTCGAGAAATTCCCGGGATCAGAGGCGAAACTGTCCACATCGATGAAATCCGTCGGCGAGGCAATGGCTGTTGGCCGTTCCTTTGAGGAGAGCCTGCAGAAGGCGCTTCGCTCGATGGAAACCGGGCTTGCCGGTCTCGACGAGGTAGCGATGCCAGAGCCCGATTCCGCGCTTGGCGGTGATCCACTTCGCGGCTGGCTTGGCGAGTTTGTTCCCTTCCGCATCCTGCGCATCGCCCAGGCCCTGCGCACCGGCATGACGGTCGAGGATGTTGCCGAAATCACCGGGTGGGACAGCTGGTTCCTGGCGCGCATCAAAGCCATCCTCGATGCTGAGGCGATGCTGGCAGAAGACGGGCTGCCGCGTGACGCAGACAGCCTGCAGATGCTGAAATCGATGGGGTTTGCCGATGCCCGTCTGGCCAGCCTGACCGGCATGACCCGCACCGAGGTCACCGCCGCGCGGCACGCCGCCGGGGTGCATCCTGTGTTCAAGCGGATCGATACCTGCGCCGCCGAATTCGCCGCCGAAACGGCCTATATGTATTCCTGTTACGAGCCTTTTGTCGGCGCCGAGTGCGAATCCGCGCCGAGCGATCGCAAGAAGGTCGTCATCCTTGGCGGCGGGCCAAACCGCATCGGCCAGGGAATCGAGTTCGATTACTGCTGTGTTCATGCCTGCTACGCGCTGTCGGATGCCGGCTATGAGACCATCATGATCAACTGCAACCCGGAGACGGTGTCGACCGATTACGACACGTCCGACAGGCTGTATTTCGAGCCGCTGACCGACGAGGATGTGATCGAGGTGATCCGCCGCGAGTCGCAGGCTGGCGAAATGCATGGTGTTGTCGTGCAGCTTGGCGGGCAAACGCCGCTAAAGATCGCCGCCGCGCTGGAAGCGGCCGGCATCCCGATCCTGGGGACCAGCCCGGACGCCATCGACCTTGCCGAGGATCGTGAACGTTTCCAGCAGCTTGTCGACCAGCTCGACCTTCGCCAGCCACGGAACGGCATCGCCCATTCCGCCGAGGAAGCGCGCGATATCGTGGCCCGGGTCGGGCTGCCGGTCGTCATCCGGCCGTCCTATGTTCTTGGTGGGCGCGCCATGGAGGTTGTGCATCACGAGGCCGATCTGGAGCGCTACATGCGTGACGCCGTCGTCGTCTCTGGTGACAATCCGGTGCTGATCGACAGCTTCCTGAACAACGCCATCGAGGTGGATGTTGACGCGCTGTGCGATGGAGATGATGTCTATATCGGCGGTATCATGGAACATATCGAGGAGGCCGGCATCCATTCCGGCGACTCCGCTTGTTCGCTGCCGCCGCAGACCCTGTCGGAGGAGCTGATCGCCGGGATCCGCCACCAGACAGAATCGCTGGCACGTGCGCTTGGTGTCATCGGGCTGATGAATGTGCAGTTCGCCATCAAGGATAATGTGATCTACCTTCTCGAGGTGAACCCGCGCGGCAGCCGTACCGTGCCGTTCGTTGCCAAGGCCACTGGTGTGCCACTGGCAAAGATCGCAGCACGGGTGATGGCAGGTGAGAAGCTTTCCGGCTTCGAGCTGTCCGATATTTCGCTCAATCATGTCGCGGTGAAGGAAGCCGTCTTCCCGTTCGCCCGCTTCCCGGGAAGCGATGTGGTTCTCGGGCCGGAAATGAAATCCACCGGCGAGGTGATGGGCATCGACCGCGATTTCGGTCTGGCCTTTGCGAAAAGTCAGCTTGGTGCCGGCGTGAGTCTGCCGCTGTCGGGCAAGGTCTTTGTCTCGGTCCGTGACGAGGACAAGCCGGCGATCATCGATGTCTGCCGTGATCTTCACGCCATCGGCTTCGAGATTCTGGCGACCGGCGGCACCACCGACGCGCTGACGGCCGCCGGCGTACCGGCGACACGCATCAACAAGGTGATGGAAGGCCGGCCCCATGCAGTTGACGCGATGCTGTCCGGCGACATCCAGCTGGTGTTCAACACCGCCATGGGCGCGGCATCGATGCGGGATTCTTTCTCCTTGCGTCACACCGCATTAACGAACAAAATTCCCTATTACACGACGGTATCAGGCAGTCGCGCCGCCGGTCAGGCCATTCGGGCCATGCAGCGGGGCGATCTGGGCGTTCGCACGCTTCAGGGGTTTCTGTCCGACATTGCCAGCTGACCTTGCTGCCTGATGGCACGGCGCGTCCGTGTCCCCGGTGGCGGAGCGGCGGCTTTGTGCTGATGACAGGGTTTGCTCTGCCGCGACCTCGTGATGATTACAGGGTGGCGGACGGGTTTGACCCCGCACCGTCGCGACACAGAAGCAAACAGCGAAGCCGTCAGGGAACGGCCGCACAGGAACACCGAAGAGACATCATGGAAAAGATTCCCTTCACCCCGCAGGGGCTCGACGCGATCAAGGAAGAGCTGGCGCATCTCAAGGGCCATGAACGGCAGGCCGTGATCAACGCGATTGCCGAGGCCCGCGAGCATGGTGACCTTTCGGAGAATGCCGAATATCATGCGGCGCGCGAGAAGCAGTCCTTCATCGAGGGGCGGATCACCGAGCTTGAGGATGTGACCAGCCGCGCCGAGGTGATCGACGCCGACAAGCTGTCCAGCGACAAGGTCACCTTCGGCACCACGGTAGCGGTTGCCGACGAGGATACCGACGAGGAATCGACCTATCACATCGTTGGTCCCTATGAAGCCGACATTTCCCGCGGTCTTGTCTCCACCTCCTCGCCGATCGCGCGCGGACTGATCGGCAAGTCGGTCGGCGATTCCGCCGAGGTGTACACCCCTGGCGGCGTGAAAAGCTACGAGATCCTGTCGATCGAATTGTTCGATATGAGCAAGGTGTAGGCCGGAAAAGCCCGGACTTTTCCTATCCTTAACGACAAATTAACGAGTATTGGCGCACCATTCCTGTCCATGGCAACAGGAGGGAGCAATGGCGCGCTGGAATGATTTGCCGTGGAGGGAAGAGGTCTACAGGGCCGCTGACCTTTGGAAGAGCAGGTGTTTGATGGCCAATACTTCACTCACCGGCGATCCAGATGTCTGGACGCTTGATAACCTGAGGGAACTTCAACGCCGAATTTCAGACAACCCTGACTGGAGCAAACAAACTTTTGAGCAGAAGCTTTTCCGTCAGCTCGATGGTGCCACAGATGATGTGGTGCACCTTGCGTCGGATATCGTGTGGCTGATTTATCTTTTCCCACTCGGCAAAGAGGTTAACGGCGTGCTGCCGGTGATAAAGGCGTCAACCAAATTCAAGAGAATTGCGAAAATTCGGGGCCGTGCCGGGCTGTTGCTTCCTAGTGGCGACGCATTCACAGCGGACGCTCTCTGCGGCGTCGGGCGGAGTGGGATGTTCTTCAAGAGATACTTCCATGCAATTCGATATCTGCTCGTTGTATTCACAAAATTCAAGCAACTATCAAGGAGCCGGCAAGCGGAGTTGTTGGCAGCCGACAACGCATGGCAGTTTGCAAGGTGGAGCGATCAGTTCAGACAAGAAACACAGGTGCCGATGCGACACGCGCTGATGTTCTTTTTATTTCCCGACAACTTCGAAAGAATTGTAAGCCTGTCTCATAAAAAAGCCATTGTCAATGACCTGTCGAGGAAGCTGACAGCTAAGCAGCTGAAGGCGTTTTTTGACCTTGGAGATTTTGGATCACTGCTTGCAATTGATCAGGCGATCTTCGGCATCAGGAGACATCTTGAGCAGGCAACCGGGACAGTAGCCCTCGATTTTTACAGCGATCCCCATCGACAGTGGCTGGAGCGCCTGAAGCATCCAAAACTTTCGTCTGGCGCACCCTAGCCTTCCAGCCCGTCGACCGGGACGCCAGGCATGTTCTTCGCCGAACGGATGGCAAGCGCTGTCTTCACATGGCTGACATTCGGCGCCGGCGTCAGCCGCGATGTCAGGAATTTCTGAAAATCATCCCAGTCATGGGCAACAATCTTCAGCAGGAAGTCTGTTTCGCCCATCAGCATGTGGCACTCGCGCACCTGCGGCCAGGCGCTGACCATTTCCTCAAACTGCTGCAGATCGGCCTCGGCCTGGCTTGTCAGCCCGACAAAGGCGAAGACCTGAACCGTGTAGCCGAGTGACTCGGCGTCCAGCTCGGCGTGATAGCCGCGGATGATGCCCTCTTCCTCAAGAACGCGCACCCGGCGCAGGCAGGGCGGCGCGGAAATACCGGCGCGCTTCGCCAGATCGACATTGGTCATCCGCCCATCATCCTGAAGATCATTCAGGATCTGCCTGTCAACCGTATCGAGCTTTACCTTGCCGGCCATGATGCCCCCCAAATCGTGATGTGCCCAACCGTGATGACCCCCACCGTGATGACCCCCACCGTGATACCCCGACATGCCGCGTTGTCGCGAAGAAAAGCAGATGGAAAAAACGGGATCACGAAACAGCCAAATTCATCCGCCACACATCCGTAAGTGACGGGCGTCACGGCATAGTGAGGATAGGTTGCACCGTGGGGTGACGCAAGAAAATTGCGAAATATTATTGCGCGATGCAGGTGATTTTTCTACGAATGAAATCACATATCATGTATCAGACGACATGTGGCGAGGCATTCGACCGCGCGTCGGGAGATCAGAAATCATGCCGGAATCCAGCGCCAGCGACGAGCGCAACCAGAGCCGCACGGCGGCGCAGATCTGGGTTGTCAGTGACGGCACGGCCGGCATGAGACTGCAGTCAGTGGCGCTTGCTGAGGCCTTGCTGCGGGCCAGGCCTGGATGGAGCCTGGAAGAATTCACCATCACCCCGCACCCGCTGGTGCGGGCGCTGCCGCGGCTGGCGGCGGCGCTTCCCGGTCTGCCGCTTTATGGCGGCCCAAACGCTAATCCGGGTGCCAATCCGGGCGGGCTGGCGCTGGCTCGCCGTCCACATGCCGGCCACTACCCCGATATCCTGATTACCTGCGGGCGGCGGATGGCGGGCTTTGCACTGGCGCTGAAGCGGCGCGCGAAGGCAGATGGCTACCTCCTGCAGATCGTCCATTGCCAGGATCCGCGCCTGTCACCATCGCTGTTCGATGCGGTGCTGGTCCCCCGCCATGACCGCGCCCGCGGCCCGAATGTTCTGGTCACCACCGGGTCGCTGAACAGGCTGACACTTGTCGGCATCCAGGCGGCGATGATGGAGATGCCGTCACGCTGGCTGGAGACCACGCGCCGCACCGCCGTGGCGGTGATGCTTGGCGGTGACAACAGACGCTACAAGGTAAGGCCGGAGATGGGCGACGCCATGGCCGAGCGGCTGGCCGGGTTCGCCCGTGCCTCAGGCGCGATGCTGATGATCATGGCCTCGCGCCGCACACCTGACGGTCTGGTTGACCAGATCTGTGCGAAACTGCCGCCCGGAGCGGTGATGCTGCCACAGGACGGAGAACCGAATGTCTATCCCGGCATACTCGGCATGGCGCAGGCGGTGATTGTGTCGTCGGATTCGGTGAATATGGCAAGCGAGGCGGCGATCACCGGCAAACCGGTGATGATCGCCCCCTGGCGGCCCGCCACCGACGCCAATCCCACCGGCGAGACCGGCCGCATCCGTGCCTTCCACGACCATATGTTCGCCGGCAAGCACACCGTGCCGCTGGCCACAACCATCCCGAACGGACCGTTCGAACGGCTGGATGAAATGACGGCGGTCACCGACGACCTTCTCAAGCTGTTGGAACGTTAAGTAAAAATTCACTTCTGATCTCTACCCTGTCCTTGATCACAGACAGGGAGGAACAGATGCATGTCTTCATTGCAAAGATCGATTATTTCGATCCGGACAGCTGGCCGGTTCTGGCCGCGCCCTATGGCGGCCCCAACCCC
>JAYOST010000044.1:0-11847 GCA_038139365.1 Alphaproteobacteria bacterium | reverse complement strand
GCCACAGGATGTCGGAACAGTTTGCATGACGGCGCGGATCGAAGCCGATTTCAACCGCGCCAGGCGAGTCATCTGCCACCGGATCGTCAAACGGCTCGACAGGGGCGGCACTGCCATTGGCGGCGGCGTATTCGGCCATGAAACCGGGGGCGATGCTGCGCAACCGGTCGTCATCCATCCGTCCTGAACGCATCAGATAATCGCGCGCGAATTCCAGCGGTGGCAGGCGCATCTTCTGGCCGAAATCATCATACCAGCTGGCCGAACTGTTCGCCGCCCTGACGATCTTGCGCGCAATCGGCGGACGATTCTCCTGAAAGGTGCCGAGTGCGTGGTCCAGCGTGTCATGCTCGCAAAGCGATGCCACAAGCGCGATGGCGTCCTCCATTGCGAGGCGCGTGCCGGACCCGATCGAGAAATGCGAGCTATGTGCCGCGTCGCCGATGATCACCCGGTTGCCCGAAACCCACCTGTCACACCACAGGCGCGGGAATGTCCGCCAGGCCGACCGGTTGGTTACGAGTCCGGCCCCGCCGAGCACATCTGCAAACAGCGCCGCACATTGTGCGGCCGAGGCCACCTCGTCCATGCCGTCGAAACCGAAGGCGGTCCAGGTGTCGGGGGCGCATTCGACGATGAAGGTGCTCATCCCCGGCGCGTAGCGGTAATGATGCGCATTCAGCGGGCCGAACTCGCTCTCGACGAAGGTCTGGGTCAGCGTATCGAAGTCACATGGCGCACCGAACCACGCAAAGCGGTTGGCAAAATGGTCCAGCTGGGGTGCAAAGCCTGCCACGTTGCTTTCGCGCACAAGCGAGTTCACCCCGTCAGCCCCGACGATCAGGTCACCATCCAGCGATTCAACAGATGATACCTCCACGCCGTAATGGATATCGACGCCGAGCGACAGGGCGTAATCCTCGAGTATCGTCAGCAGCCGCAGTCGCCCGATGGCGCTGAAGCCGACCCCGTCCAGCGTGACGCTGCGCGCCGGCAGGTTCAAGGTCATGTTCCGCCAATGCTCCATCTCGGGGACGACAAGCTGGTGCAGTTCCGGCGCGTCGGCATTCAGGAAGTCGAGGGCCCGGTCGGAGAAGACCACCCCGAAGCCGAATGTCGCGCCGCGCGGGTTGCGTTCGAGGATGCGAACCGCCACCCCCGGCAGGCGCAGTCTGGCGAGTATGGCCGTGTAAAGTCCGGCCGGCCCGGCTCCCACGATATCGATGCGTGACACCGGTGCCGCCATGTCAGCTCTCGCCGCCGGCCTTCAGCCTGAAACGCTGGATCTTGCCAGTCTGCGTTTTCGGCAGGCTGTCGGCAAACACAACCGATCGCGGGTATTTGTGCGGCGCGATAATCGCCTTCACATGGTCCTGAAGCCGTTCCGCAAGGTCATCATTGGCGACATGATCCTCACGCACCACGATATGTGCCTCGACGATATGGCCACGCTCCTCGTCGGCGACGCCGATCACGGCGCATTCGGCCACCGCCTCATGCGCCAGCAGCGCGGCCTCGACTTCCGGCCCGGCGATATTATAGCCTGATGAGATGATCATATCGTCATTGCGCGCCGCAAAATGGAAGCCCCCGTCAGCGTCGACGGTAAAGCTGTCGCCGGTGATGTTCCAGCCGTCGTGCACATATTCAGCCTGGCGTTCGCCGCGGAGATAGCGGCAGCCGGTCGGGCCGCGCACCGCCAGCCGGCCAACCTCGCCAGGCGCGACATCGGCACCATCCGGCCCGATCACCCGCGCCTCATAACCGCCGACCGGCTTGCCGGTCGATGCCGGGGCATGATCCTCGAAACGGTTGGTGATGAAAATATGCAGAAGCTCGGTCGCACCGATGCCGTCGAGCATGGGCTTGCCTGTCCTCGCCCTCCAGTCCTCATAGACCGGCGCCGGCAGCGTCTCGCCGGCGGACACGGCGGCGCGCAGCGAGCCAAGCTCGGCGCCCGCCTCCATCGCCCCCAGCATCACGCGATAGGCCGTCGGCGCGGTGAAGCAGACAGTGGCGCCATATTGCTCGATCATCTCGATGAGGTTGGGCGGCGCGGCGTTCTCCAGCAGGATCGCGGCGGCGCCGAAGCGTAGCGGGAAGACGGCCAGCCCGCCAAGCCCGAAGGTGAAGGCCAGCGGCGGGGACCCGATGAAGATGTCCTCCGGCGTGACGCCTAGAACCTCGGCGGCGTAACCGTCGGCAATGATCATCAGGTCGCGGTGGAAATGCATGGTGCCCTTCGGCTCGCCGGTCGAGCCCGAGGTGAAACCGATCAGCGCCACATCGTCCTGTGACGTTTCAACAGCCTCGAATGTCACCGGCTTGTCGAGCGCCAGCCGGTCGAGTTCGGCATCGTGATTGGCGGTACCGTCAAACCCGACAACGGTTGTCAGGAACCGGCTGTTCTTGGCGCAGGCGGCAAGCTCGTCCATCAGCCTTGTATCGCACAGGGCATGCGATATCTCGGCCTTGTCCACATATTTGGTCAGTTCGCCGGCGCGAAGCAGCGGCATGGTGTTGACGACGACGGCACCGGCCTTGGTCGCGGCCAGCCAGCATGCCACCATCGCCGGGTTGTTCGCCGAGCGGATCAGCACCCGGTTGCCGGGGCGCACGCCGAGATTGTCGACAAGCGCGTGCGCAAGCCTGTTGGTCCAGTCGGACAGTTCCTTGTAGGTCCGCCGCCTGCCATTGCCGATCAGCGCAACCCGGTCGCCAAAGCCGCGCGCCACCATGGTGTCGGTCAGTTCAACGGCCGCATTCAGCCGGTCAGGGTAGGAAAATCTGTCCAGAAGCAGGTCCGGCCAACTGTCGAGTGCCGGGAGCTGATCTCGGGAAAAACTGTCTTCATGAGACGATGGTCGCAACATGACGCACCCCTTTACTGTCTTGAATTCCCTGTGTTGCCGCGCGTGTCTCGCCCTGTCCTGCGCATCGCCACGCTCAGCCATCCGGCAGGATGGCGGTGGCCTCGATCTCGACAAGCGCCGCGTCCTCCACAAGCGCCGAGACCACGACCATCGTCATTGCCGGAAAATGATATCCCATGACCTCGCGGTAGGCGGCCCCCACGGCACGCTGGTTCGCCACATAATCCGATTTGTCGGTGACGTACCATGTCAGCCTGCCAATATCGCCGACAGTGCCGCCGGCGGCCTCGACGACAGCGACGACATTGCGCAACGCCTGCGTCATCTGGCCGATGAAATCGTGATGCTCGAATATTCCGTCCGGGGTCCAGCCGATCTGCCCGCCGACCAGCAACAGGCGGCCCTCCGCGTACATGCCGTTGGCATAGCCTTTCGGTTGTGGCCACCCCGGCGGCCTGACGTCGATCAATGACATGTTATGCCTCCTTCGCCATTTCGAGATGCGACTCAAGGACCGAACGCACCTCTGCCTGCCAGGCCAGAGACGACATCGCGTCAAGATCGGTGTGAACGATCGCCGCCTCGCCGCTCAGGACATGGCGTCCGGTCACCTCTGCGACATAGACCAATGTCGCACTGGAGCGCCCGAGGCGCGTTAACCACATCGACCAGTCCATGATCTCGCCAAGGCGGGCCGGCGCGTGAAAGTCCAGCCGTGCTGAAACCGAGGGGATGCCACGCCTGTCAATCGCGTGCATGCGGCTGAACGGCCAGCCAACAGCATCACTGAAAAACCGCTCGGTCACCTCGTTCATCATCTCGAAAAACCGCGGGTAGAAGACGATGCCGGCCGGGTCGCAATGCTGGAACATCACGTCGATACTGTGTTGAAACACCGCCATATCAGCCTCTCTCTCACGCATGACCACCACCGAGACTATCTGGCGCGACGGCGATTTCAACCAAAATATTTTAAGCTTGAAATTATTTCAGGTGGCTGCCATTTTTTCCCTACGCCCATGCGGCGTATCGACGGGGGATAGCCGAGGAGCCATCGCACGATATGCCCACCGAACAGACAAGCGCCGCCGCACCGCACCGAAGTGAGGGTCGCCCGGACCGGGCCGGACTCAATGTCGCCTGTGTCGGCGGCGGCCCGGCAGGTCTGTATTTCGCCATCAGCCTCAAGCTTCGTGACCCGTCCTGTGACGTTACCGTGATCGAGCGCAACCGCGCTGATGACACGTTTGGCTGGGGTGTTGTGCTGTCGGACGAGACGCTTGCCAACCTGCGCGGGAACGATCCGGCAAGCGCCGACCTGATCGGACAGCATTTCGCCTATTGGGACGACATCGCGCTCATCCACAGGGGGCAGCGCCTTGTCTCCGGTGGGCACGGCTTTTGCGGAATCGGCCGCAGGCAGCTTCTGCTGATCCTTCAGGAACGGGCACGCGATCTCGGCGTCAATATGCGCTTCGAGACGGAATGCGAGGATATCGACGCGCTGTGCGCGACGCACGATCTGGTGGTCGCGGCGGATGGCGTCAATTCGCGGATCAGGGCACATTTCGAGGACAGGTTCGGGCCGGAAATCGACCGGCGCGCCTGCAAGTTCGTCTGGCTGGGAACACGACAGAAATTCGACGACGCCTTCACCTTCATCTTCGAGGAGACGAAGCATGGCTGGGTGTGGGCGCACGCCTACCAGTTCGACCAAAATACCGCCACCTTCATCGTCGAATGCAGCCAGGCAACATGGGATTCCTGGGGATTTGGCGAGATGAGCCAGGCGGAAAGCATCGCCGCCTGCGAGAGCATCTTCGCCGATCATCTGGACGGGCATAGCCTGATGTCGAACGCCAATCATCTTCGCGGCTCGGCATGGCTGAATTTCAACCGCATTCTGTGCCGCACCTGGCATCATGGCAATGTCGTGCTTCTCGGCGATTCATCGGCGACAGCACATTTCTCCATCGGGTCAGGGACAAAGCTGGCCTTTGAATCGGCCATTGCGCTTGCCGAGCTGGTGACAGGAGAGGCACGGCTCGAGGACGCGTTCAGGCGTTATCAGGATGACCGGCGGCTGGATGTGCTGCGGCTGCAGTCGGCGGCGCGCAACTCGACCGAATGGTTCGAGGATGTGGAGCGTTACCTGCATCTGGACCCGGTGCAGCTGAATTACTCGCTCCTCACCAGATCGCAGCGCATTTCACACGAGAATCTGAGGATGCGCGACGCCGACTGGCTGAAGTCGGCCGAGAAGTGGTTCCAGCAGAATGCGGGTGCCGGCGGCATTCACCGCGCGCCGATGTTCGCTCCGTACAGGCTTCGCGAGATGTCCCTGAAGAATCGGTTGGTGGTCTCGCCGATGGCGCAGTACAAGGCTGTCGACGGCACGCCAACCGACTGGCACCTTGTGCATTATGGCGAACGCGCCAAAGGCGGCGCCGGCCTTGTCTATGCGGAGATGACATGCGTCAGCGCCGAGGGACGGATCACCCCTGGCTGTCCCGGTCTTTACGCGCCGGAACATGAAGAGGCGTGGACGCGGATCGTGGCGTTCGTCCATGCCGAGACCGATGCGAAATTCTGCATGCAGATCGGCCATGCCGGACGCAAGGGGTCCACGCAGCTTGGATGGGAGGAGATGGACGCGCCGCTGACGGACGGGAACTGGCCGTTGATGTCGGCCTCGGCCATCGCCTGGGCACCCGGCAACGCCGTGCCGCGTGCCATGGACAGGACCGACATGGACAATGTTCGTGATCAGTTCGTGGCCGCGACACAAATGGCGGCCCGGTGTGGATTCGACATGGTCGAGCTTCACGCCGCGCATGGCTATCTGATGTCATCCTTCATCTCGCCGCTGTCGAACAGCCGAACCGATGAATATGGAGGCAGCCTTGAAAACCGCCTTCGCTACCCGCTGCAGGTGTTCGCCGCGATGCGCGCCGCCTGGCCGTCGCACAAACCGATGTCGGTGCGGATTTCCGCCACGGACTGGACAGGTGACAGCGGGGTTGACGGCGGTGAGGCGGTCGAGATCGCCGACGCCTTTCGCAAGGCAGGTGTTGATATCGTCGATGTTTCCGCGGGACAGACATCCATCGAGGCCCGCCCGGTCTATGGGCGGATGTTCCAGACACCGTTCTCGGACCGCATCCGCAACGAGCGCAACATTCCGACCATGGCGGTCGGCAACATCTACGAACCGGACCACGTCAACTCCATCCTGATGGCGGGACGGGCCGACCTTGTCTGTCTGGCACGGCCGCATCTTGCCAATCCCTACTGGACGCTTCACGCCGCGGCCGCGCTCGGGGATGATGATGTGACGTGGCCAGACCCCTATCTTCCGGGGCGCGACCAGCTGCGGCGACTGTCCGAGAGGGGCGAGGGGTTTGGCATGTCGGTGTGAGGCGCGCCGACAGCGGGCGTGACAACTGGACCGGACCGTGGTGAAGGCCGGCACGTGGAGGAAAATGTGGATCTGTCACACAGGAAGGTGCTGGTCACCGGGGGCGGCAGTGGCCTTGGCCGCGTGCTGGCGGTCGCGTTCGCCGGTGCCGGCGCCGACGTGCATATTTGCGGGCGTCGCCGCGAACCGCTTGAGGAACTTGCCGCCGCGCATGGCAATATCACCGCGCACCAGCTCGATGTCACCGACGAGAACGGCACCGAGGCGATGTTCGACGCCATTGGCGCGGTCGAAATCGTGATCGCCAATGCCGGCATCGCCGACAGCGCACCGCTGCACCGGACCACCAGCGAGATGTGGCACCGGATGATGGCGGTCAATCTCACCGGCTGCTTTCTGACCTTCCGTGCCGGGCTGCAGCGGCTTCGGGAGGCGAAGGCGGAATGGGGCCGCCTTGTCGCCATTTCCTCGACCACCGGCCTTTCGGGTCACAAATATGCAAGCGCCTACAGCGCCGCGAAACACGGCGTCAACGGGCTCGTCCGGTCCACCGCGGCGGAACTGGCCGGCAGCGGCATCACCGCCAACGCCCTGTGCCCCGGCTATCTCGATACTGAAATGACCGACCGCAGCATTGACAACATCATCGCCAGGACAGGCAAGAGCCGGCAGGAGGCGATCGACGTTCTGGCCGGGATGAGCCCGCTTGGCCGGCTGATCGCGCCGCAGGAGGTCAGCCGGGCGGCACTTTGGCTGTGCGGGCCGGGATCGGACGCCGTCAACGGGCAGACAATCGCGATCAATGGTGGCGAGAGATGAACCTGTCCCCGACGATGGCGGCACGCGACAATGCCGGGGCGGCCGCGCTGTCAAAGCAGCGGCTGAGGGTCTGGCTGCGGCTGCTTGACAAGAATCGCGGCATGCTGGGCCAGCTTCGCGCCTCGCTGCGCACCGAATTCGACACCACCCTGCCACGATTCGATGTCATGGCCACGCTTGACCGCCACCGTGACGGGCTGCGCATGAGCCATCTTTCGGCGCATCTGAAGGTCTCGAACGGTAATGTGACCGGCATCGTCGACAGCCTGATCCATGAGGGCCTTGTGAAGCGCGAGGTTGACCATGAGGACAAGCGCGCCGCGACCGTGTGCCTGACACCGCTTGGCATCGAGCGTTTCACGACAATGGCCAGCGCGCATGAGGCGTGGATCAACTCCATGTTCGCGCAACTGGACGAAGCGGCGCTCGAGCAGCTTTCACACCTTCTGGACCAGCTTCACGGAGACGCCACATGACGACCATGCAGAATTACGCGCCGGCGCATTTCAGCTGGCAGTGGGATGCCCGAATCGCCACCGTCAGCCTGCAGGGCGCGGCACGCAAGAACCCGCTGACCTTCGAGAGCTATGCCGAGCTTCGCGACATGTTTCGCGATCTGGCCTATGCCGAGGATGTCGATGCGGTGGTGCTGGCCTCGAATGAGGGCAATTTCTGCTCCGGCGGCGATGTGCATGATATCATCGGGCCGCTCGTCGAGATGGATATGAAACAACTTCTGGCCTTCACCCGCATGACCGGTGACCTGGTCAAGGCGATGCTGTCCTGCGGCAAGCCCGTCATCGCCGCCGTTGACGGCATCTGTGTCGGCGCGGGTGCGATTCTGGCGATGGCCGCCGACATGCGCCTCGCCACCCCCGAGGCGAAGGTCGCCTTCCTGTTCACCCGCGTCGGGCTCGCCGGATGTGACATGGGTGCCTGCGCGATGCTGCCGCGGATCATTGGCCAGGGGCGCGCCGCCGAACTGCTTTACACCGGCAGGACGCTGCAAGCCGATGAGGGGCTGTTCTGGGGTTTCTGGAACGCTGTTCACCCGGCTGGCGAAATCGATGCGGCCGCCCGCGCGCTGGCCGAGCGCATTGCTGCCGGCCCGAATTTCGCGCATATGATGACCAAGACCCAGCTTAATCAGGAATGGTCAATGAGCCTGGAGACAGCCATCGAGAGCGAGGCGCAGGCACAGGCCATATGCATGCAGACCGAGGATTTCCGACGCGCCTATCGCGCCTTTGTCGCGAAGGACAAACCTGTTTTCGAGGGTGACTGATGCCGGACCGCAGCTTTCTTGACTGGCCGTTTCTTGACGACCGCCACCGCCTGCTGGCTGCTGAACTCGAGGCCTGGTGCGCGGCCAGCCTGCCAATCGACCACAGCGATGTCGACGCTGCCTGCAAGGGCCTTGTCGCAAAGCTTGGCGCGGATGGCTGGCTGGAACATTCGGCCAGCAGGGATGGCCCAGCACTCGACGTGCGCACACTTTGCCTGATCCGTGAGACGCTGGCGCGCCATGACGCCCTCGCCGACTTCGCCTTTGCGATGCAGGGGCTCGGCATGGGGCCGGTGACCCTGTTCGGCGATGCCGAGCAGAAGCAGTGGCTGTCACAGACAATGGCGGGAACGGCCATTGCCGGATTCGCGCTGTCGGAGCCGGCAAGCGGTTCGGACGTCGCCAACCTCGCAACCGCCGCCGCGCGGGACGGCAATGGCTGGGTGTTGAATGGCGAGAAAACCTGGATCTCGAATGGGGGCATTGCCGATATCTACACCGTCTTTGCGCGAACCGGCGAAGGGCCGGGCGCGCGCGGGCTGTCCTGTTTTCTTGTACCGGCCAACACCCCGGGCCTCAGCATTGAGGAGCGTATTGACGTCATCGCACCCCATCCCCTGGCCCGCCTTGCCTTCACGAACATGCGGCTTCCGGGAAGCGCACTGATCGGCACCGCCGGCAAGGGTTTCGGAATCGCCATGTCGGTGCTTGATGTCTTTCGCTCGACCGTCGGTGCGGCGGCTCTCGGCCTCGCGCGGCGCGCGCTTGATGAAGCTCTGGACCGCGTAACGAAACGCAAGCTTTTCGGCGCCCCGATGGCGGTGATGCCGACGGTTCAGGCAAGCCTGGCCGAAATGGCGCTCGATGTGGATGCGGCTGCGTTGCTGATTTACCGCGCCGCCTGGACCAAGGACAACGGGGCGGCGCGGGTCAGCCGCGAGGCCTCGATGGCGAAACTCCACGCCACCGAGATCGCGCAGACGGTGATCGACAAGGCTGTCCAGCTGCATGGTGGTGACGGTGTGCGCAGTGGCCAGACGGTCGAGGCCCTGTATCGCGAAATTCGCGCGCTGCGCATCTATGAAGGGGCCAGCGAGGTTCAGAAGCTGATCATCGCCCGGCAGGTCCTCGACGCCGCAACAGGCGATTAGAACTCCTGTTCCCGCAGATGCGCGACCAAGACACAAATTGCGTCCTCTGTCAGGGGTACATTTAGTCGAAGGCGGCTTGTCACCCCTTATCAAAGCTCGACGCGCATCCTGGCCAGCATGATCAGACCGGACAGCCGATTCCGGCGCTTGATTTGATCGCGCTCTGCGGTCAGGCTTTGACAAGGGGTGACAAACCCGCCTGAGCAAACCCGCAGGAGGATTCACGTGAAAGCTGCGCTGTTTCGCGAACCGCACGCACCGCTGACCATCGAGGAGGTGCAGATCGACAATCCCCGCTCGCGCGAGGTGCTTGTCCGCACCGCCGCTGTCGGCGTGTGCCATTCCGATCTGCATTATATCGACGGGCTCTATGCCACCCCGGCCCCGACCATCCTCGGGCATGAGGCCGCCGGCATTGTCGAGAAGGTCGGGTCTGACGTGCATTACGTGAAGCCGGGCGACCATGTCATCAGCTGTCTGTCGGTATTTTGTGGCCATTGTCACCATTGCACCACCGGCCGGCCCTTCATCTGCGAGAATCTTGAAACCGCGCGCGCCGCGACCGCGCCGCCGCGACTGTCGCAGGACGGCGCGCCGGTGCATCAGTTCTACAACCTCTCGGCCTTTGCCGAATACATGCTTGTCCATGAACATGCGCTGGTGAAGATCAGGCCCGACATGCCGCTTGACCGGGCGGCGCTGATCGGATGTGCGGTCACCACCGGGTTCGGCGCCGTCACCAACACCGCGCAAATCGAGATCGGCGCCACCATCGCCGTCATCGGCTGTGGGGGGATCGGCCTGTCGGCGATCAATGGCGCGGCGATTGCCGGCGCCGGCCGGATCATCGCCATCGACCTGAATGAAGGCAAGCTGCAGACGGCGCGGCAGTTTGGCGCCACCGACACCGTCAACGCAGCGCAGGCCGACCCGGTCGAGGCGGTGCGCGAGATGACCGGCGGCGGTGTCGCCTATGCGTTTGAGGCCATCGGCATGAAACAGACCACCGAGCAGGCATTCCGGATGCTGGCCACCGGCGGCATGGCGACGGTGATCGGAATGGTGCCGGAAGGCCAGATGGTCGAGATCGAGGCTGCCGAGCTGATCAATGACAAGGTGCTGCGCGGCTCCAACATGGGGTCGAACAGGTTCCGCGTCGACATGCCGAACTATGTCGAATTCTATCTCGACGGCAAACTGCATCTGGATTCGATGATCTCGCGGCGGGTCGGGCTTGCCGATATCAACGCGGCCTTCGCCGAGATGAAGCGCGGCGAGATCGCCAGGTCGGTGATCACCTTCGATATCTGAGCGCCACTGCCGGGCTTTCAGCCGGTGCCATGCGCGCGGGCGGTGCGCGCCTTCAGCTCGCGCAACACCGACAGCTCCGTGGCATCTGGCGGCACCGTCTTGGCAAGGTTCGCGGCAAAGCGCGGCTGCCACCCGCATGTGTCCTGAACCATCTCGGCCGTAACGCCGGGATGAAGGCTTGTCACCGTCAGCTCGCCAGTGTCGGCATCCGGCTCCCAGAGCGCCAGATCGGTGATCAGCGCTACCGGCCCGGCCGTTTCCAGCCCCATGCGTCGGCGGTGGTCGCCGCCCTCGCCATGGCCGAAACTGGTGAAGAAATCGATTGTTTCCACCATGCCGCGCCGCGACTGTTTCATCGTCACGAACACCTTCTGCGACAGACTTGCGATCTCCGGCGCGCCGCCACCGCCCGGAAGGCGCGTCTTCGGCGTCTCGTAATCGCCGATCACCGTGGTGTTGATATTGGCGAACCTGTCGATCTGCGCGGCACCAAGGAACCCGATGGTGATATGCCCGCCCTGCAGCCAGTAACGGAACATCTCCGGCACCGACACGGTGGTCAGCGCGGTGTCGCACAATTCCCCGTCGCCAATCGACAGCGGCAACACCGAGGGCTCGGTCCCGATGGTCCCCGATTCATAGATCAGCGTGATATCGGGCGCATGCGTCAGGCGCGCCACATTACAGGCTGCCGAGGGCGGGCCGATGCCAACGAAGCAGACATCCTGTGAGGTCAGCATGCGTGCCGCCGCGATCGTCATCATCTCGTCAGGTGTGAAATCCCGGCTCATGACCTGTCACTCCACGCCACCCGGCCGGCGAAGACCGTTTCATCGACCTGAAGAACATGCTCATCCATCCAGGCAAGAAAGCGGTCGCGGTCGGCGGCGATCTGGTCCCAGGCGATATAGACTCTATTGTCGCGCGCGTAATAGCCATGCGCGTAGGAGGGATGCGCCCCGCCCGGCACATGCGCGATGGCATCCACCG
>JAYOST010000043.1:0-12163 GCA_038139365.1 Alphaproteobacteria bacterium | reverse complement strand
GCGCCCGGCCTGGTGATTACCAGCTTTTGAATTTCTGGTGGCAGGCCTTGCAGCTTGCGCCGACGGCTTTCAGGGCTTCTGCGGTAGATGCAGCATCCTGCTTGGCGGCGACGGTGATCAGATCCTGCGCGGCATTGTGAAAGGCTTCGGCCGCATCCTTGAACCCGACAAAATCAGACCAGATTTCGGGCTTGGCACTTGTACCGGCACCACTGCCCTCGGGGAAGTAGTCCGGCATCACCTCGGCCCATGCAGCGAGTTTCATCGCCTCTTCGGTAATGGTGTCGAAATCTTCGCTACCCATGGCCGCGCCCATCATGCGCATCGACATGTTGCTTGCCTTGAAATTGGCCTTGCGGTCCTCAACCACACCGGCGGAAACCGGGAGGCTTGCAAGCATGGTCAGGGCAATAGCCGCGCTGGCGGTTTTGATCTTGGTGACGGGCATCTTCGCTGGTCCTTGTTTTACATCTTTCGCTTCACCCCGGCATTGGCAGCACAGATCGTCGTGGGGTGACGCGGTGTGCTGATTGTTCATATCAATTAGGCATTGATGGCGCCCAATAAAAGGTGGGGTGGCTGAAAGCCCGGAAACATCCCCGGCAAAAGATTGCTGGAAGATGCGTGGTCCGCCGCCTAGACTGGTATCCGTTTCTGCAAGAGAGTTTCCTTGTCTTTCAACCGCTCCGCCATCGGCATCCTGATGACACTCCTGACGATTATGTTCGGAGTGATTACCGGCCTTTGTGTGCGCTCGGTCGGGGATGCTGTGCCGCTGATTACGGTTCTGATGTACAGGTTCGTCTGTTCGATACCGCTGTTGCTGCTGCTGGCGCTGGCGGTGAGGGGACGCCAGTTTCTTCAGGTCAATGCGCGGCGTACGCTGATGGTTCGGATCGCCTTTGGCTGTGCCGCGATGACATTGTGGTTCACCTCGCTCCGGTTGCTGCCGCTCGGTCAGGCGACGGCCCTGTTCCAGAGTTCCGTGATCTTCGTGACAGTCTTCTCTCCGCTGCTGCTTGGCGAGCGGATCGGCATCTACCGCTGGAGCGCTGTGGTCACTGGAATGATCGGGATCGTGCTGCTGACAAATCCTTTCGATGGCGGGTTCTCTTTCAATGTGATCTTTGGCATCGGCGGGGCCATGGCCGGTGCGGCGCTGTCCATTCTGCTCAGGCGGCTTGGCAAAGCGGACAATCCTTTCAGCCTCGCGCTCTGGTACAACGGAACCGGCGGCGTTCTGTTGACCATGCTGGCACTGACGGTTGGCGTGCCGATGGTTGTTCCCGACCAGACGGTGATGGTGACCCTCGTCCTGCTTGGGGTGGTCGCATCAGGGCTGCAGCTGTGCATCACCACCGCCTATAAATTTTCCGAAGCCGTTGTTGTGGCCTCGCTTCGCTATATGCAGATACCGCTGGCAGCGCTTGTCGCCTATCTGGCGCTTGGCGAGACTGTCACCCTTTCCGAAGTGGCAGGCGGCGTGGTCGTGATCGGCAGTTGCCTGTTCATTGTCTGGCGCGAAATGAAGCGCTCGCGGGTCGCAACCAGCGCCTCGGCACCTGCTGACCCCGTATCCTGAAGCTGTCACGCAGATGTTGCCAAGCCGCCCTGTGCTCCGTACAAGGCTGGCGGGGCCACGCGAAGTTCCCGTGGCCATGAGTGAACCGAATTCGGGATAGATTGCCATGCCAGCCACCATGCTCCGCCTGATGGGCGAATCCGACATCATCGACATCGACCCCGCCGCACATGACGGCAATGCACATCCGCGCCTGATGGGTCTTGATGCCGATGACCGGATCAATCTTCTCGGCCACTGGCTTGATCAGGACCGCGGCGAGGTGATGGCGGCTGATCCTGACGCGTTGTCGGCTATGATTGCCATCGGTGCGGAATTCCTCGAGAGCCAGGAGATTTCTGGTCAATGGGGTGGCGACGTGAATTTCGTGGTGATGACCATCCTTCGTGAAAAATGGCCGGTCGGGTCGAAAGCAAAATTTCAGGCGCGTGCCGACCGGGTCGGGGCTGACCATACCTATCTGGCCCATCTCTGCGCCCCGGCGAAAATGGATGATCTGTCTGACGAGGCGGCGTTGAAACAGTCGGAGACGGCGCAGTTGATGATGTCGCTGCCGCGGTTCAAGCAGATGCGCAAAAGCTTTGCGAACAGCAGCGCTGTCCAGACCCTGATCCGCCAGGGAATCTAGCGAAGGCTACTCGGCAAGCTGGGGGATGTCCGCGAAATGTGCCAGCGCTTCTGCGTTGGCAAGAGCTTCGGTATTCTTGACTGGCCTGCCGTGAATTACGTCGCGGACGGCCAGTTCGGTGATTTTTCCGGAACGCGTGCGCGGAATATCGGGAATGGCGATAATGTGGCGCGGCACATGCCGCGGTGTGGCACCGCTGCGGATTCGCGCCTTGACGGCGTTTGCCAGTTCGTCATCAAGGACGGCATCGCCAGCCATTCTGACGAACAGGATCACCCGTACGTCGTTATCCCAGTCCTGTCCGACGACGAGAGCTTCCTCGATCTCGTCGAACGCCTCTACCTGGCGATAAATCTCTGCGGTGCCGATGCGCACGCCGCCCGGGTTGAGTGTGGCGTCGGACCTTCCGTGGATGATCACCCCGCCGCGCTCGGTCAGCGTCGCCCAGTCACCATGCCGCCAGATGCCCTCGAAATGCTCGAAATAGGCGGCGCGGTATTTTGTGTCACCCGGATCGTTCCAGAACATGACCGGCATCGACGGGAACGGCTTCAGGCAGCACAACTCGCCCTGTTCGCCGCGAACCGGCTTGCCGTCATCGTCAAGGATTTCCACCGCCATGCCCAGGCCGCGCGACTGGATTTCGCCGGCATGGACAGGCTGTGTCGGCGTGCCCAGCACAAAGCACGAGATCAGGTCGGTGCCTCCGGAAATGGAACAGAGCTGCAGCGACGGACTGACATCACGGTAGATGAATTCGAACGCTTCGGCAGACAGCGGTGATCCGGTCGACATGATCATCCGCAGCGCCGACAGATCGACATTCTGCCGCGGCAGATACCCGGCATTGCGCACTGCATCGACATATTTCGCCGACACACCCATATGGGTCAGCTTTTCTGCCTCGGCCATTTGCCACAGGCGGTCCGGTCCGGGGTGGAACGGGTTACCCTCATACAGGATGACCGGCGTGCCGACCATCAGCCCGGACACGACCCAGTTCCACATCATCCAGCCGCATGTGGTGAAGAAGAACAGCCTGTCTTCGGGACGCACATCGCTATGCAGCCGCAGTTCCTTGGCATGCTGCAGGGTGACGCCGCCGACGCCGTGAACAATGCATTTGGGCGCGCCGGTGGTGCCGCTGGAATAAAGGATATAGAGCGGATCGTTGAACCCGACCCGCACAAAATCGGCAAGCGGCGCATCGCCCTCGGCATCGTCGAACAGGCATGGCTGCGGCAGGCCGGACAGGTCTGGTGCGCTGTCCAGATAAGGAACGATCAGCGTGTGGGTTACAGAAGGCATGCCTTCTGCCAACTCGCGAACAATCGACAGCCTGTCGAAGCGCTTGCCGCCATAAAGATAGCCGTCACAGGCGATCAGCAGCTTTGGTTCGATCTGGCCGAAACGGTCGCTGGCACCGCCGATGCCGAAATCGGGCGAGCAGCTCGAGAAGATGGCGCCGACAGCCGATGTGGCCAGCATCGCAATCACCGCTTCGGGGATGTTCGGAATGTAGGCGGCGACGCGGTCTCCCTTGCCGATCCCTGCCTTCTGCATCCATCCGGCTAGCCGCATGACGCGTGTTTTCAGCTCGGCCCTTGTCAGGCGGGTCAGGCGGCCGTCCTCGCCATGCGCCGACAGGGCAAGCCTGTCATCGGCGTTGGCGAGCATATTCTCGGCATAGTTCAGCGAGGCGTCAGGGAAGAACCGTGCGCCCGGCATCGCTGTCTCGTTCTCGATCTTGCGCGCACCCTTGTCGCCGATGACACCGTGCCAGTCCCAGAACAGGTCCCAGAATTCGACATTCTGATCCACAGACCACTGCCAAAGCGCCTGAAAATCACCACCCCAATCAGTGCCGGTACGCTCGTTCACAAACCCGGCAAAGCTGGGTACCTGGCCTGCCGTCTGCGCAGACAGATCGGGTGACCAAAGAAGCTTTCCGGTGACGGAAACGGCAGCGTCATTCATCGCGAATCAATCCTTTCAGGGCACGGCAAACGCGGAACACGGCACGATATCCGGCCTGCCTGAACATCACAACACTATTGAAAACCGTTGATTCAGGACGAAAGGATTATCCGATAGACTGAATTGCAGCTGGTCAGTCAAATTGGTCTCTTAACAGTAAGTTAACGCGTGGTAACAAACTCGTGACGCGGCGGTCAGACGCCATCTTTCAACGGAGCCACGGATGCAAAGCCAGATCAGCACCATCATGAACGACCTTGTCCAGAACCCGTCCGAGGCGATGCCTTATCAGGTGCAGGCAATGTCGCAGCGCCGCTGGCTGATCGAAGCAGACCCCGGGCCGATTGTTCAGTTCGAACTTCTCGACGACGGTCGCAGCGCGCTGATCTACGCCACCACCGCGCGCGACGGCAGCGGTCCGCTGCGCTCGTCCTTTATCACGATGCTGATGCTTGAGGACACGATCGCCAATGTTCTTGTGCCATATGGCGTCTGTTCGGGCGAGGCGACGGTGACGGTCTACAAGCGCGTGTCGCTGGCCAACGCGACGGCTGCGGGTGTCTTCCGTCAGATGATGGAGTTCTCGCAGATCGCATCGGCTGTTCTGGCCAAGCGCGGAATCGGTCTGCCGGGCGTGATCCCCGCCGACGACCGCGACGTCGCCTGACCAGCACAACCTGCCAGACAGGCACTATCGGGTGATGCGAACAGCATCTCTTGCATAACCTCCGGGGCTGACTAGGTTAGGGGCGTGTCCACCAGCCAGAAAGCCCCCTGCCATGGCATTTGACTTCGACCTGATTGTGATTGGCGCCGGTTCCGGCGGCGTCCGTGCATCGCGGATTTCTGCCGGCCATGGTGCGCGCGTGGCGGTGATTGAGGAAAGCCGTCCCGGCGGCACCTGCGTCATCCGCGGCTGTGTTCCGAAAAAACTGCTGATGTACGGCTCTGCCTTTTCTGCCGATGCCGCCGATGCCGCCGGCTATGGCTGGCAAGTGAGCGTCGATGGTCATGACTGGCCGGCTCTTATCGCCGCAAAGGATGCCGAACTCGACAGGCTGGAGGGGATTTACCGTTCCCTGTTGAAGAATGCCGGTGTCGAACTGATCGAGGGGCGCGGCGTCGTCACCGGGCCGAACAGTGTCAATGTCGGCGACCGCGAATTGACGGCTGAACGAATTTTGGTGGCGACCGGCGGCTGGCCGCAGATCCCGGACGTGCCCGGCCTTGCCGAACATGCCATCACATCAAACGAGGCGCTTGATCTTGCGGCAAGGCCAGACAGTGTTCTGGTCTATGGCGCTGGCTATATTGCAGTAGAATTCGCAAGTATTTTCAACGGGTTCGGAATCGAGACCCATCTCGTTTACCGGGCTGACCTGCCACTTCGCGGGTTTGATCAGGACATCCGGTCACAGAGCGCCGAGGCGCTTGCCGGGCGCGGCATCATCCTTCATCCGGGCTGCACGGTTGAACGGGTAGAGGGCGAGAGCGACCGCAAGGCCGTCACCCTCAGCGACGGCACTGTCCTTGCGGTATCCGAGATCATGGCGGCGACGGGCCGCGTGCCGAATACGGCGGGGCTTGGCCTCGAGACTGCAGGCGTTGAACTCGGCCGAAAGGGCGAAGTGATGGTGGATGCCGGCTCGCAAAGCTCGGTTCCGTCCATATATGCTGTCGGTGACGTGACTGACCGCATCGCGCTGACGCCCGTTGCCATTGCCGAGGGGCATGCCCTTGCCGACACCCTGTATGGGGGACGGCCGCGTCAGGTCTCGCATGGCAATGTGCCATCCGCAGTCTTTACCCAGCCACCGATCGCCTCGGTCGGGATGAGCGAGGAGGAGGCTGCAGAAAATCTTGGTGAAATTACAGTTTATACAAGTAAATTCAATGCGATGAAGAATACGCTGTCAGGCCGTTCCGAGAAGACATTCATGAAACTGATTGTCGAAACAGCTAGCGACCGGGTTGTTGGCGCGCATATGCTCGGGCCAGATGCGGGTGAGATCATGCAGGGCATTGGTGTCGCCGTCGTGGCTGGCGCCACAAAGGCAGATTTTGACGCCACCATAGGCATCCATCCGACTGCGGCGGAGGAATTCGTGACAATGCGCACACCGCGCGGCTGAGGCTTGCGCATGTAGGTGCGTTACACCGCCAAAATGCTTGTAAAATCCGTATTTTTCAGCATTATGTGTGGCCTGTGGCGGGGTGCTTCTGTTGGTGTCGACTCAGTGATGGCGCCCCCTTCCAAAGCGACATGAAGGAAACTAGTTCCATGACCTGGCAGCCGAACAGTTGGCGCGACCATCCCATCAAACAGGTTCCGGATTACCCGGATGCCGAAAAACTCGCCGGCGTCGAGGCGAAGCTCGCCGCGATGCCGCCTCTGGTGTTTGCAGGCGAGGCGCAAAGCCTGAAGCGCCAGCTTGGCGAGGTTGCCGAGGGCCGGGCCTTTCTTCTTCAGGGCGGTGACTGTGCCGAGAGCTTTGCCGAATTCTCGGCGAACAACATTCGTGATTCCTTCAAGGTCATTCTGCAGATGGCTGTGGTGCTGACCTTTGGCGCCTCGATGCCGGTGGTCAAGGTCGGGCGGGTGGCAGGCCAGTTTGCCAAGCCGCGCTCCTCGCCGATGGAGGCCATCGACGGCATCGAGCTGCCAAGCTATCGCGGCGACATGATCAACGCCATGCCGTTCACCGAGAAGGACCGCGTGCCGGACCCCAAGCGGTTGCTGCGGGTCTATGAACAGTCGGCCTCTACGCTGAACCTGTTGCGCGCTTTCGCGCAGGGCGGCCTTGCCGACCTTACAAAGGTACACAGCTGGGTTACCGAATTCCTTTCCGGGACACCGCAGGCAGAACGTTTTCAGGAGCTGGCCGGCCGCATCGAGGAGAGCCTGAATTTCATGCGGGCCTGCGGTATCACGCCGGAAACGGCGCGCCCGCTTGCAGAGACAGATTTCTACACCAGTCATGAGTCGCTGCTTCTCAACTATGAGGAAGCGCTGACACGCCGTGACACCATCACTGACGAGAAGGACTGGTATGCCACTTCGGCGCATATGATCTGGATTGGTGACAGGACCCGGCAGCCCGACGGTGCGCATGTCGAATATATGCGCGGCATTGGCAACCCGATTGGTCTGAAGTGCGGGCCGAGCCTCGATCCGGATGAACTCGTCCGGCTGATCGAAACGCTGAATCCGGACAATGTGCCGGGCAAGCTGACGCTGATCGCGCGCATGGGTGCAGACAAGGTTCGTGCCGGTCTGCCGCCGCTGCTGAAAGCGGTGAAGGCAAGCGGTGCCAAGGTTGTCTGGTGCTGTGATCCAATGCACGGCAACACCATCAAGGCCAGCAGCGGCTACAAGACACGCCGGGTCAATGATGTGATGGCCGAGGTACGGGGCTTCTTTGATGCGCATGACGAGGTCGGCACCTATCCTGGCGGCGTCCATTTCGAGATGACCGGCCAGAATGTGACCGAATGTGTGGGTGGTGTCGTCGACGTCACCGAGGCACGTCTTGGTGACCGTTATCACACCCATTGTGATCCACGCCTCAACGGGGCGCAGGCCCTTGAACTGGCTTTCCTGATCGCCGATCTGCTGAAGCAGCGGCGTGATGTTGGCGCCAACCTGTCGGAGGCGGTCTAGCCTTCTTACCGGCGGCAGTCAGGCAGATGTCCCTGGTTGTGCCGCAAACGGGAACATCGGCATGTCAGAATTTGACAGCACAGGTCCGTCGCCGGAAGACCAGCCGGGGCTGACCGACACCTATTTCCGCAACACCCGCCGGATCGTCCAGGAAAATGGCGATTGCGAGGTGGAATATGCCGTGTTCATGCGTCGGCCGGTGACCTATGCCGGGCGTCTTGCCATTGGCTGGCTCAAGGCGATGGCGGCGCATCGCGGTGTAGAGGTCGAAGTCGACGAACCGCATATCGATGGCGCCTGGGTCGGATCAGGCGAGGTGCTTTGCTATATTCGCGGGCCTTTTGCGACACTGGTCGATCTCGAGACCATTTTCCTGCAGCGGCTTGGTGCGTCATGCGTCGCGGCCTACAACGCCTACAACATGTGTGTCGAGCTGCCGGATGTCGCCTTTCTTGCCATGGATGCGCGCCATTGCGCCGGCTCAGACATGGCCGAACTGATGGCCTATGGTGCCTCTGTCGGCTCGAAGAAGGCCAAGGCAAAGACCGGCGCCATCGGCTTCACCGGTTCATCTACCGACGCAACGGCCCATTTCTTTGGCAAGGAACGTGGTGCCGGAACCATGCCGCACGCGTTGGTGGGGTATGCCGGCTCGACCCTGCGGGCAGCGCAGATGTTTCATGAATCCGTCCCTGATGCGCCGTTGACGGTGCTTGTCGATTATTTCGGCAGGGAGATCAGTGACTCCCTCGAGGTGGCGAACCATTTCCCCGAGCTGGCAGCTTCCGGGCGCCTTGCCTTTCGGCTGGACACCCATGGCGGTCGTTTCAGCGAAGGGCTGGACACACCGCAATCCTATGCCGTGCTGGATCGTCATGTTCCCTATGCAACCCGCGGTTACCGGACAGATTCCGAACTGAAGCACCTGATGGGAACAGGTGTCAGCGTGGCGGCTGTCTGGCATCTCCGCGAGACGCTAGACGCCAACGGGTTCGACAAGGTGCGTATTGTCGCCTCCAGCGGGTTCGGCCCCGACAAATGCCGCATGTTTTCTTTCGCCAAGGCACCGGTGGATGTAATCGGCACAGGTTCGTTTTTGCCGCAGATCTGGTCCGAGACATATGCCACTGCCGATATTATCTCCTATGATGGAAAGCCGTGCGTGAAGTCCGGCCGTGAATTCCTTCTTCGCAAGTGACCGGGGCATCCATGTCTGTTGTCAGTTCTATCGCCATCGCCCAGCTGAACCCGCATCTCGGTAACATTGCCGCCAATGTGGCCCGCCTTCTTGACGCGCGCCGCAGCGCGGCAGAGGCAGGCGCGGCAATTATTGCCACTCCGGAAATGTATCTGTCGGGCTATCCCTGTGACGACCTTGTGCTGCGCAGCGATTTCATGGCTGAAGTCGCCTCCGGCCTCGAAATGTTGGCTGCCGCAACGACGGATGGTGGTCCTGCGATCATCGTCGGTGCCCCGCATGCCGAGGGTGGCGCCGTCACAAATTCCGTCTTTGTCCTTGATGAGGGGCAAATTCAGGCGCGGCGCGACAAGGTCAATCTGCCGAATTACGGCGTGTTCGACGACAAGCGCAATTTCACCCCCGGCGACATGCCGGGTCCGGTACAGGTGCGCGGTATGCGGCTTGGCCTGCCGATCTGCGAGGATATCTGGACACCGGACGTGATTGAGTGCCTTGCCGAGTCCGGCGCGCAGATGATCATTTCGCTGAACGCCTCGCCATTCGATCTGATGAAATCCGACGCGCGCATGGCGCATGCTGTCAGCCGGGTTCATGAATCCGAGGTTCCGCTCGTCTATGTGAATATGGTCGGCGGGCAGGACGAGCTGGTCTATGACGGCGCGTCGTTCGCGCTGAACGCCGATGGCAAGTTGGCCGCGCATCTTCCCAGCTTTTCGGAGACGACCTCGGTCATCCGTATCAGTGAGGATTTTGGTGTGCCGTCGCTGACTGGCCAGATGACCCCGCCGGATGACGGCATGGGCGCGCTTTATCGTGGGCTCACGCTGGGGCTTCGTGACTATATCGACAAGAACGGGTTCCCGGGCGTCGTCCTCGGCCTGTCGGGCGGTATTGATTCAGCCATTGTCGCGGCGCTCGCCGTTGATGCGCTGGGGGCCGAGCGCGTGCATGCGGTGATGATGCCGTCACCCTATACCAGCCAGGAAAGCCTTGATGATGCAGCTGATCTGGCCGGCAGGCTCGGCATCCGGCTCGACGAGGTTTCAATCGCACCGGCAATGCAGGCGATGGATGACATGCTGGCGCCGCAGTTCGATGGAACATCAGCCGACATTGCCGAGGAGAATATCCAGTCACGGCTTCGTGGCCTGATTCTGATGGGGATTTCCAACAAGCATGGTCCGCTGGTCCTTGCTACCGGCAACAAGTCCGAATATGCGGCTGGCTATTCCACCCTTTATGGCGACATGTGTGGTGGTTTCGCGCCGATCAAGGATGTCTGGAAGGTGCAGGTGTTCGACCTGTGCCGCTGGCGCAACGCAAATATGCCGCGCGGCGGCGCCGGACCCGAGGGCGAGGTGATCCCGGTGCGGATCATCGACAAGCCGCCTTCGGCCGAACTTCGCCCCGACCAGAAGGATACCGACTCCCTGCCGCCTTACGACAGGCTCGACGCCATCATGAAAGCGCTGTGCGAGGAAATGGTTGATATCGAGACCATCGCCGCTCGCGGTTACGACCGGGACGAGGTGGCGCGCGCCAGCCAGCTGCTGTTCCGGGCCGAATACAAGCGGTTCCAGGCAGCGCCGGGGCCGAAAATGAACGCACTCGCCTTCGGGCGTGAACGCAGACTGCCGCTGACATCCGGGTTCAACCCTCTGACAGCGTCGGGAAAGGAAAGCTGAATGACTGACGTGAAAGTACGTTTCGCGCCGAGCCCGACCGGCAATCTGCATGTCGGCAATCTTCGCACCGCGCTGGTGAACTATCTGTTCGCCCGCCGCGAGGGTGGCCATTTCATGTTGCGGATCGACGATACCGACACCGAACGGTCCACGCCCGAGTTCGAGGCTTCGATCCGTGCCGATCTGGAATGGATGGGTATGGGCTGGGATAGCGAGGACCGCCAGTCGGCGCGGCTTGAGCGGTATGATGCTGCGCTGAAGCAGCTTGCCGATGCCGGCCGTGCCTATCCCTGCTACGAGACGCCCGAGGAGCTGGCGCTGAAGCGCAAGGCGCAGCTGTCGGCCGGGCGACCACCTGTCTATGACCGCGCCTCGCTGAAGCTGACGGACGAACAGAGGGCCGAGCATGAGGCGGCAGGACGCCGCCCGCACTGGCGGTTCCTGCTGAATGATGCCGAGGTCAGCTGGACCGACATGGTGCGCGGCGATGTCAGCTATCACATGTCCAGCCTGTCTGATCCGGTTCTGATGCGCGAGGATGGCCGGGTGATCTACACCATGGCATCGGTTGTCGATGACATCGATCACGGCATTACCCATATCATCCGCGGCGAGGACCATGTGACCAATTCGGCTGCCCAGATCCAGCTGTTCGAGGCGCTTGGCGCTGCCGCCCCGGTGATGGGCCATGTCGCGCTGCTGGCAGGCGCCGACGGCGAAGGGCTGTCGAAACGGCTTGGCAGCCTGTCGATTGGCCAGCTTCGCGGCGAGGGGACCGAGGCAACATCGCTTGCCAGCCTGCTGGCACGTATTGGCACCGCCGACCCGGTTGTGCCGCAGGCCGCCATGCAGGACATCACCGACGGGTTCGATCTGTCGCGTTTCGGGCGGGCGACGGCCAAGTTCGATCCGGCCGAGCTGGCACAGGTAAATGCCCGCATCGTCCAGCAGCTTTCCTTTGCCGATGTCGCTGACAGGCTGGCGGACGCAGGTGTCGATGGCGGTGAGGCGTTCTGGATGGCGGTTCGGGACAATCTGTCCACCGTTGCCGAGGCTGCCGACTGGTGGCAGGTCTGCAGTGCAGCCATTACGCCGGTGATCGAGGCAGCGGACGTCACCGACGCGGCCGCCGGCCTGCTTCCCGAGGGTGAGATATCAGCGGATATATGGCAGCCCTGGACGAAATCGGTTGCCGAGGCGACCGGGGCCAAGGGGCGCGGATTGTTCATGCCATTGCGCCTTGCGCTGACAGGCCGCGAGAAGGGACCGGAAATCGCGCCGCTGCTGTCCTTCATCGGGCGTGAGCGGATCATCGCCAGGCTTCGCGGGGACAGCGCATGACAACGCTCCGCCTTCACAACACGCTGACCCGCGGCAAGGAAGATTTCACACCGCTGGATGCGGCGCATGTGCGGGTCTATGCCTGCGG
>JAYOST010000042.1:0-12309 GCA_038139365.1 Alphaproteobacteria bacterium | reverse complement strand
GACACACACAACCCGCTGACAACCGGATTTGGCCCGCCTGTGAAGTGATCCGAAAGCCGTCCGGCGCGCCCCCCGCGCCGGGCGGCCGCCACAGAACCAGAGACCATCGACAACAAAATGCAGGCCATCCTGCGGCCAGACCGGCGCATCACCTGCATCACTTTCTTTACAGGAGCGTGACCATGAACCGAGTTTTGTCTTTCTCTTCCTTGCCGGAGCAACCTCTGCCGCCCATGCTGGCGACCCAGCTTTCTATGACAATGAGCGCATCAACAGTGCAGCCGTGACAGTCGCGGCATCAGCCACCCTCCTTAAGCCGCAGACCAGCCGCAGTGGCGATCCGGCCTTTTATGACAATGAACGGATCAACAGGCTGGCCCCTGAGGACCAAGCGGGACAAGCATTGACCCTGCCGGTGGCGATCCAGATCGCGCAAGCTGGCGATCCAGCCTTCTATGACAATGAGCCACAACGTCTGAAATCGGGTGCGAAATAAACGCACCCCCACCAGATCTGATGCCCGTTGTACCATTCGGCATCAGATAAACTGAGAACCGAACCTGCCGCCCGGGCCTCCTCCTGGGCGGCTTTTTTTGCGCGCGGCGCTCTGGAATGCGGGTGGGGCCACCCTCCCCACTCCATCCCCACCCCCAAACCCACACAAAAAACGAACAAAAACAGAACATAATTATCTTTTGTTATGTTTTTCAGCGCGTTATGCGGTGATGTTCAAATCCTTACTTAACTAATTGGAAACATTGGGTTTTCCCATGAAAAAACCGTAGGAACCCATTGACGTCCATTATTTCCCATGATATCCCAAATAATCCCAAATTAAGGCAGTTTGGGATGGCTGCCCCTGTTCCGCGGGGCGCAGCCGGCCGAAGACACCGCCTGGCCAGCCATTGCCTTATGGGAATGAACCCGGGGAATTCGGCGCGTGGATCTGTTTCTATCCACATTCGAGAACCGCATCGACAAGAAGGGTCGGCTATCCGTGCCGGCGCCCTTCCGCGCGGTGCTGGAGCGTCGGCGCGACCCGCTCTACCTGTTCAAATCGTTGACCGAGCCCTGCCTCGAGGGCTGCGGGCCGGAGCGCATCGGCCAGATCGTCGACGCAATTGACTCCATGGACAGCCTGTCTTCCGAAGTCGCGACGCTGCAGACCATGCTGTCCAGCGCGCAGGAGATGAAGGTCGATGGCGAGGGCCGGATCATGCTGTCCGCCGATTTCATCGACTTCGCCGAACTTGACGATATGGCGCTGTTCGCCGGCATCGGCCGGTCCTTCCAGATCTGGCTCCCCGTCCGCTATCGCGAGCGCGAGACCAATGCCCGCAGCCGCGCGAAGAGTGACGGCCTGCCAAGCCTGCGCCTTGGTGGTGGCAGCCGCCGCCCCCCTGACGACGAAGACGGGAGGCGCTGATGACACCGGCGCACCCCCAGCATCAGGCCCTTCACACGCCGGTGCTACTGCGCGAAGTCGTCACCGCCCTGGCCCCGATCGATGGCGGCACCTATCTTGACGCCACCTTTGGGAATGGCGGCTACACGCAGGAAATCCTGAATGCCGCCGCCTGCGCGGTGATCGCCATCGACCGCGACCCCGACGCCATCGCCCGCGGCGCAGCCCTGGCCGAGGCCTCCGACGGAAGGCTGACTCTGCATCAAGGGGTGTTCTCCGATATGCGCTCGATGCTCGGGGTCGACACCAGCCTCGACGGCATCGCCTTCGATCTGGGTGTCTGTTCAACGCAACTCGACCAGCCGGAGCGTGGCTTTTCCTTCCGCTTCGACGGGCCGCTGGACATGCGCATGTCGAAAAGCGGCGACAGCGCTGCCGACGTGGTGATGACACTGGATGAGCGGGCGCTGGCGCAGATCCTGTGGGAGTATGGCGAGGAACGTGCCTCACGCCGCATCGCCCGTGCCATCGTCCGCGCCCGCGAGAGCGCGCCGATCACCACCACCGGCGAACTGGCGGCGATCATCCATGCGGTGATGCCGGCCCGCCGGCCCGGTCAGATCGATCCGGCGACGCGGAGCTTTCAGGCGCTGCGCATCTATATCAACCGCGAACTTGGCGAGATCGAGGACGGGCTTGCCGCCGCCGAGGCGATGCTGAAGCCCGGCGGCATTCTGGCGGTGGTGTCCTTTCATTCGCTGGAGGACCGCATCGTCAAAAGGTTCCTGACCGACCGCAGCGGGGCCGCGTCGCGTCCCTCGCGGCATCGTCCCGCCCCCGACGGCCCGGCCCCAACCTTCGAGCTGGTGACCCGCAAGCCGATCCTGCCGAGCGACGACGAAGCGAATGACAATGCCCGCGCGCGCTCGGCGAAGCTTCGTGTCGCCCGCCGCACCGAAGCGAGTGCCGACACCCGCAAGCCAGGACAAGGAGGGCGTCACTGATGCGCATGATTCTTCTCGGCACCATCCTGACAGCGGCTCTCGGCACCACCTTGTATCAGGTGAAGATCGGCATTGACGCACGCGAGGCGGCGTTGCTGACACTAGAGCGCAAGATCGACAATGCCGAGCGCGAAATCGCGGTTCTCGAGGCGGAATGGGCCTATCTGTCGCGCCCCGAGCGGGTGCTGGAATTGTCCGACAGGCTTCTCGAGATGAAGCCCATCGACACTGATCGTGTGCTGCCCATCGAAGCCATCCCGATGCGCATCCTTCCCGAATTCCAGGACCAGATCGCCGATGTCGGGGTGATCACCCTGCTGCCGCCCGAGGATGAGGCACCACCGCGCGGGATGACGCGCATCGCGGCCGACGCGGGCGAAGACCTCGCCACCATCACGCGGGTTACCGAAGAGGCACGCCAGTAATGTCCTTAACCAGCGGCATCACCAGAATCCTTCGCACCCTCATGCTGCCGCCGCGGCCTGACCCGGCGCGCTCACGGCGCATCGCCGAGGTGCGTCTGGTGGTCTCTGCGATGGTCGTGCTGATGATATTCACCGCTATCGCCGCCCGCGTGGTGCTGCTTTCGACACAGGAAGCCAATGCCCGCACCGCCGGACTCAGCGTGCCGGGGGCCGAGCGCGGCCAGATCCTCGACCGCAAGGGGCGGCTTCTGGCCACCAACCTGCCGATCACCGTGCTTCATGCCGACCCGTCTGAAATCATGGACCCGCAAGCCGCCGCCAGCGCGCTCGCACCGCTTCTCGCGCGCCATGACGAGGCCTCGTTGCTGCGCCTTCTGAACAAACAGACCCGCTATGTCGAGCTTGACCGCAAGCTGACACCGGCACGCCATGCCGAAATCCTCAGCCTCGGGATTCCGGGGGTCTATTTCCGGCGTAGCCAGCTACGCAGCTACCCCAGCGGCAAGCTTGCGGCGCATATTCTCGGGCAGGTCGACAAAGACAACAAAGGTCTGGCAGGGCTGGAAAAATCGCTTGATGCGAGGCTTGCCGCCGGTGAAGACATCACGCTGGCGATTGATGCCGGCGTACAGGCCATCGTCGCCCGCGAAATCGCCAGCCAGATGGAAATCTTCGAGGCCATAGGCGGCGCCGGTGTGATGCTCGACATCGCCAGCGGCGAGGTTGTCGCGATGGTCTCGCTTCCCGACTTCAACCCGAACCATTTCGCCAGAATCGCCGATGATGCGCGGTTCAACCGCGCCACTCTCGGTCTCTATGAGATGGGCTCCACCTTCAAGGTGCTGAACACAGCGATCGCTCTGCAGGCGGGAACAACGACGCTGGAGACCCGCTATGAGGTCTCGAAGCCACTTCGCATCGCGCGGCACACGATCCGCGATTTCCACATGCATGACTGGAAGCTGAGCGTTCCGGAAATCCTGGTGCTGTCCTCGAATATCGGGTCGGCGCGGATGGCGGCGGAAATTGGCGCCGAAACCCAGCAGGCCTTCCTGCGCCGGATGGGGCTGTTCGACAAGCCGCAGCTGGAGATCCCGGAAGTGGCACGCCCGCTGATCCCGCGGTCATGGCGACAGTCTGAGATCGCCACCATTTCCTACGGTCACGGCATCGCCGTCTCGCCGCTGCATCTGGCCTCGGCCATTTCGGCGGCCAGCGGCAACGGCATGTGGATCGAGCCGACACTGCTTCGGCGCCGCTCGTCCGAGCATCCTGTCGAGACGAAAATCTTTTCCGAAGAGACAACCCGCGCCGTGCGCTCGATGATGCGCCTCGTTGTCAAGCATCCTGACGGCACCGGCAATTTTGCCGAAGCCAACGGCTATATGGTCGGCGGCAAGACCGGCACCTCGGAAAAGATCAACCCTGACGGCGGTTATTTCGACGACCGCAACATCGCCAGCTTCGCCGCCACCTTCCCGGTGCATGACCCGCGCTATGTGCTGGTGGTGATGGTGGATGAACCGAAGCCACAGAAATTTTCCTATGGCTACGCCACCGGCGGTTGGGTGGCAGCACCGGCGGCAAAACGCATCATCGAACACGCGGCACCGCTTCTGGGCCTTCATCCTGTTGACGAAAATTCGCCTGAAATCCGCCAGAAACTTCATATGGAATTCAAGATCGGTAAGGAGGAGAAGACCCTTGCATCTTTCTGATCTTGTTCCATCCGCTGCATCTGCCCGTGCCGACAAGGCCAGCATCGCCGCCCTCGACATCACCGGCATCAGCAGTGATTCACGGAAGGTCGCGGCCGGTCATCTGTTTGTCGCCATCAAGGGCAGCAGCACCGACGGGCGCAGCTATGCCGCTGCCGCGGTCAAGGCTGGCGCGGCCGCCATCCTGACCGATGAGCGCGACTTTGACGACAGTCTTTCCGCCATTGCCAAGTCCGGCATCCCGGTGCTGACGTCCGATGATCCGCGGCGCGACCTGGCGCATGCCGCCGCCCGGTTCTGGAAACGCCAGCCCGGCCTGGTCGCCGCGGTCACCGGCACCAACGGCAAGACCTCCACAGCCGAATTTCTGCGCCAGATCTGGTCACGTGCCACCTGGGATGCCGCCTCGATCGGCACACTCGGGCTTCAGGGCGCCGATCCGCGCGCCATGCAGCGCAGCATAACGGGCGACATGATGGGCAGCATGATGGGTCTGCCGGAACTGACGACGCCGGATGCTGTCAGCCTTCACGCCGCGCTGTCACCTTTGACCACCGCCGGCGTCACGCATCTGGCGCTCGAGGCCAGCAGCCACGGGCTGGCACAGCGCCGTCTCGACGGGCTGGACATCCAGATCGCCGCCTTCACCAATCTCAGCCGCGACCATCTGGACCACCACCCCGATATGGAGGCCTATTTTGCCGCCAAGGCCCGCCTCTTTACCGAGTTGCTGAGGCCCGGGGGCAGCGCGGTGATCAACATCGACGACCCTTATGGCGCCCGGCTTGCCGATATGATGCGCGGTGCCGACCCACGCCAGCATGTCGTGTTGACGATCGGCACCGATGCCGGCGCCGATTTCCGCATTACCGCGATCACCCCGATGGAATTCGGGCTTGAGATCGGGGTCGAACATGCTGGCAACAGCTTTCGCATTCCGGTGGCGCTGGCCGGAGCCTTTCAGGCGATGAATGCCGTCACCGCTGCGGTGATGGCCTATGCCAGCGGCCTTCCGATCCATGATTCCCTGTTCGCTCTTCCCTATGTCACAGGTGCCGAGGGACGGATGCAGCTTGTCAGCGGCCATCCCGCCGGTGCCCGCGTGATCATCGATTACGCCCACACGCCGGACGCGCTGCAGGCGGCGCTGGCCGCGCTTCGCCCTGAGGCGAAGGGCCGCCTTGCCGTGCTTTTTGGGGCCGGCGGTGACCGTGATCCGGGCAAACGGCCAATGATGGGAAAGGTGGCGCATGACGGCGCGGACATCATCTATGTCACTGACGACAATCCACGTTCCGAGGATCCGGGCGTCATCCGCAAGGCGATCATCGGGTCCTGCCCCGGCGCGATCGAGATCGCCGACCGCGGCACGGCCATCACCACCGCGCTTGGTGATCTGGCAGCGGACGATGTGCTGCTGATTGCCGGCAAGGGGCATGAGAATTTCCAGCTGGTGGGCAATGAGACCCTGCCATTCAGCGATTCCAGCGTGGCCCGCAACGCCATCACACAAATGGTATCCAGAGGGGGTGCCGGATGAGCGCCGCCAGCACCATGTCGCTAGACGCCGCCATGCTGGCCGCACGCAGCGGCGGTGAATGGACCGGTGACTGGACCAGTGACTCGACAAGTGACCCTGGCGCAATCATCGCCAGTTCGGTCGAGATCGACAGCCGAAAATGTAAGAAAGGCAGCCTGTTTGTCGCCCTCGCCGGAGAGCATGCTGACGGCCATGACTATCTTGGTGCCGCTGCCCGCCAGGGGGCCGTCGCCGCCCTTGTCGAGCGGAAGATCAGCGAGGCGCCGCTGCCACTCCTTTGGGTCGAGGATGTTCAGAAGGCGCTGACCAGGCTTGCCGCAGCAGGACGCGATGCCCATGCCGCAGCCGGTGGCCGGCTTGTCGGGATCACCGGATCGGTCGGCAAGACCGGAAGCAAGGAAATGCTGGCGCACCTCCTTCGCGCTGCTGGCGGTTGCCATGCCAGCCGGGCCAGCTTCAACAATCATCTCGGGGTGCCGCTGACGCTTGCGGCGCTGCCAGCCGCGCCGGTTCCGGCGGTTCAGGAAATCGGCATGAACGCACCCGGCGAGATCACCGCGCTGAGCAGCCTCGCCCGCCCCGATGTCGCCATCATCACCCGTATTGCCGACAGCCATGCCGGCTTCTTTGACAGTCTTGAAGCCATTGCCGCCGCGAAGGCGGAGATTTTCGACGGGTTTGCCACCGGCGGCACCGCCATACTGAATCGCGATGACGTGTTCTTTGAGATGCTCGCAACCCGCGCCAGAGATGCCGGTGCCGAGCGCATCATCACCTTCGGCACCGACGCCAGTGCGGATTTCCGTCTTCTGGACACCAACCGGATCACCGACGGCATGGAGGTGACAGCCAAGATCGACGGGAAGACCCTGTCCATTGCCCTCGGCATGCGGGGCGCGCATTGGGCGATGAACATGATGGCGGTTCTTGCCGCCATCGGGGCGCTCGGGCTGGATGTCGAAGACGCCGCACAACATCTGTTTGATTTCAGTGATTTGCCTGGACGTGGCGCAACCAGCAAGGGGGCCTTCGCCGGTGTCGAGATCACCCTGATCGACGACAGTTACAATGCCGGTCCAGCCTCGATGAGAGCGGCGTTCGCCAGCCTCGCCGCAACCCCGCCGCAGGTCATGGTGTTGTCGGACATGCTGGAGCTTGGCAAGGGAACGGCCGCCGCGCATGCGGCACTGGCCCCGCAAATCACCGCGCTGCGCCCGCGTCTTCTGGTGACGATCGGGCCGGAGATGTCGCGCATGGCTGCCGCCCTTCCCTGCACGACCCGTCACGAGGCGGCTGACAGTGCCGCTGACGCCACCGGGCTGCTGCGCGATCATATCCATGGCGGCGACATTGTGTTCATCAAGGGATCGAACGGATCGGGCGCCTGGCGCGTCGCCGCCGCTCTGGCAGACGCGATGCACACCATCTCATCCACATCCACAGTCGGGGAGACCACTGATGCTGCCTGACCTGCTGACGCCGCTATCCGGCGAATACCAGATCTTCAACCTGTTCCGCTATATCACCTTCCGCACCGGCGGGGCGACAATCACCGCGTTGATCATCAGTCTTGTGTTTGGGCCAGCGATCATCCGCTGGCTGAAAACGCATCAGGCGGAAGGCCAGCCGATCCGTGCAGACGGGCCGGAATCGCATCTCGTGACCAAGGCTGGCACACCGACGATGGGCGGATTGCTGATCCTTGGGGCCTTCGCGCTTTCAACATTGCTGTGGATGCCGCTGTCGAACCCCTATCTGTGGCCGGTTCTTCTGGTGGCGTTGTCATTCGGCGCGGTCGGATCGGTCGATGACTGGATGAAACTGCGGCGGCGCTCGCATCACGGCATGTCGGGGCGGATGAAGCTTGTCTGCCAGCTTGGTGTCGCCTTTCTAGCCAGTCTGGTGCTGATCGAACTGTCGCCAGACCAGCTCCGCTATGGGGTCGCCGTACCCTTTGTCAAAGACACCATGATCTCGCTTGGCCTTCTCTATGTGCCATTTGCAATGCTGGTGATTGTCGGCGCATCGAACGCAGTCAATCTGACAGACGGGCTCGACGGGTTGGCGATCGTGCCGGTGATGATCGTCGCCGCCTGTTTCGGCCTGATCGCCTATCTGGCCGGCAACGTCAATTTCGCCACCTATCTGCAGATCAATTATGTGCCCGGCACCGGCGACCTGGCAGTGATGTGCGGCGCACTCCTTGGATCGGGCCTCGGTTTCCTCTGGTTCAACGCACCGCCGGCGAAGGTATTCATGGGCGACACAGGATCGCTGGCACTTGGCGGGGCACTTGGCGCGATGTCGGTAGCAACCCGTCATGAGCTGGTTCTGGCGATCACCGGCGGGCTGTTTGTCGCCGAGACATTGTCGGTGATCCTGCAGGTGGCGTCCTTCAAGCTGACCGGCAAGCGGATCTTTCTGATGGCGCCGCTTCACCACCATTTCGAACGCAAGGGCTGGGCCGAGTCCACCATTGTCATCCGCTTCTGGATCATCGCGGTGGTGCTGGCGCTCGCCGGCCTGTCGTCGCTGAAGCTTCGCTAGGAGAGACGGCAGATGCTCGTTCCGCAAAACATGTCAGGCAAGAAGGTCGGGATCCTTGGTCTCGGCCTGTCCGGCATGGCCGCGGCACGCGCGCTTATTGCCGGCGGGGCCAGCGTCTGGCTGCATGATGACCACACCACCCCGGGCGAGCTTCCGGCGGGTGCCACTGTCTGTGACTGGCGCGACTGGCCGTGGGACACGCTGGCATCGATGGTGATCAGTCCCGGCATTCCGCATGACCATCCGCAACCGCACGCCGCCGCCGCCCGCGCCACCGAAGCCGGTGTCGAAACCATCAGCGAGATCGAAATCGCCATGCGCGCCGCCCCGGCCGCCCGCATCGTCGCTGTCACCGGCACGAACGGCAAATCGACAACGACGGCGCTGATCGGCCATTGTCTGCGCGACGCCGGCATACCGGTGGCGGTTGGCGGCAATATCGGCGATGCGGCCTGCAATCTTGACGATCCAGGTGCGGATGGGGTGATTGTGCTGGAGTTGTCCTCCTACCAACTCGAGACAACCCCTTCGCTTCGCGCCGATATCGCCATCCTTCTCAACATCACCCCTGATCATCTTGTCCGGCATGGCGGCATGGCGGGCTATGTCGCGGCCAAGGGGCGGATCATGAAGGCCGCCGGCAATGCCGGGCTGGTCATCACCGGAAGCGATGACGACCATGTTCGCGGGCTGGCGGCAGCGCACGCTGATACAGGCGGCGCCATCACCATGGTGTCAGCCGAGGACGCGCCGGCTGGTGCCGGGGACGTGCCGGCCCTTGCCGGCGCGCATAACGCCGTGAACGCCGCGGTCGCGGCCACCTGCCTTCGTCGCCTCGGGATGAGGGACGCCGCCATAGATGCCGGCATCGCCGGGTTCGCCGGACTGGCGCACCGGATGCAAGCTGTGGCGCGGCGGGGTCGGATCACCTTCGTGAATGATTCCAAGGCAACCAACGGTGTTGCCGCCGCAAAGGCGCTTGCCGCCTTTGACAATATCTACTGGATCGCCGGTGGCGAGGCGAAAGAGGACGGTCTTGGCGAGGCCGCCACGGCCACATCCAACGTTACCCATGCCTATCTGATCGGCAGCGCTGCGGATGATTTTGCCGCAACGCTTGGCCAGCAGGCCGGCCAGCTGCCAGTAACTCTGTCTGGCGACCTTGAGACGGCGACGGTCAGCGCCTTTGCCGATGCCAGCGCGGCGCCGTGGGCGGCGACAATCCTGCTGTCGCCGGCAGCAGCTTCCTTCGACCAGTTTTCGAGCTTTGTCGCCCGCGGCGAGGCATTCACGGCGATCGCCAACAGGCTTGTCGCGGACGATCAGACCCGGGATTCCATCAAGGGAGGCGCGCATGCTTGATCGTACCGATCGTTCGCTTGTCGGCGTCTGGTGGTGGACCATCGACCGCTGGCTTCTTGCCAGTGCGCTGCTGATGATGGTGGTCGGCTCGCTGCTGGTGATGGCCGCCGGTCCCGCCGTGGCCAATCTGATCAACCTGCCCTCCCAGCATTTCGGCATGCGTCAGGGGATGTTCCTCATCCCGGCTGTCGGCATCATGTTGATTGTCTCTTTGCTGGAGCCGCGCCCGATCCGGGCACTGGCGCTGGTCGGGCTTGCCGGCACCATCGGCCTGATGATCATGGCGATCCTGGTGGGAAGCGAGATCAAGGGCGCGACCCGCTGGATCACCATCGCCGGCATCAATCTGCAACCATCAGAATTCGCCAAGCCGCTGTTTGCCGTCGTCTCCGCCTGGCTTCTGACTCTGTGGCGCGAGGGCCAGGACTTCCCGGGATGGATCTATTCCGGTGCATTGATGGCGGTGATCGTCGGCATTCTTGTACTGCAGCCCGATATCGGCATGACGCTGATGGTGGTGCTGACCTGGGGCTTTCAGATGTTCCTTGCCGGCATGCCGATGCTGCTGGTGATCTTTGTCGTGGCGCTGGCACCGCTAGGCCTGCTTGCCGCCTACTTCACCCTCGACCATGTCGAAAAGCGGATCAACCAGTTCTGGGACGGTGGTGCCTGGCAGGTAGAAAAAGCCCGCGAATCCTTCGCCAATGGCGGCATGTTCGGGGTCGGACCGGGTGACGGCAAGGTGAAGCTTCACCTTCCCGACGCGCATTCCGATTTCATCTTTGCTGTTGCCGGCGAGGAATTCGGCGCGCTGGCCTGTCTGACATTGCTGGCGCTCTACGCCTTTGTCGTGCTTCGCGGCTTTTCGCGGGCGCTGTCGGACGAGGGATTGTTCTGCCTGATCGCCAGCTCCAGCCTGCTGCTGCAGTTCGGCGCGCAGGCCAGCATCCACATGGCATCCTCGGTCAATCTTATTCCAACCAAGGGCATGACCCTGCCTCTGATCAGCTATGGCGGCTCCTCGCTTGTCGCCAGTGGATTGACCATGGGGCTGATCCTCGCACTGACAAGGCGGCGCGCGCCCTACGTTATTGCCGGGCAGCGCCGTGTGCAGGAGGCATCGACATGACGGCCTCAACCCGCCCATTGATCGCTCTTGCCGCCGGCGGCACCGGCGGACATGTCTTCCCGGCGCTTGCTGTCGCCGAGGCGCTGCATGGTCGCGGCGTCGACACGATGTTTCTCACCGACCGGCGCGGCGCCCGCCTTATGGGAAGCGCCCCACATCATGTGCTTCCCGCCGCATCGCCGTTCCAGCGCGGATGGCTGCGGCGTGGCCGGGCGATGATGCAGCTTGCCACCGGTCTGGCGATGGCGGTGGCGATGCTGCTGCGTCGGCGGCCTGCCGCGATGGTCGGTTTTGGCGGTTATCCGTCCTTTGCCCCGCTGCTTGGCGCGCGGCTCACAGGTGTGCCGGCAATGCTGCATGAGCAGAACGCACATCTTGGACGGGCCAATCATCTTCTGGCGCGCTGGTGCGGACATCTGGCGCTGAGCTGGCCAGGCACCCGCAACCTTCCGGCGCGCGTCGAGAGCTTCTTGTCGGGAATGCCGGTTCGCGCCGCTTTCTTTGCTGTCAGGCCTGCCGCTGCCAAGGCCGATGGCAAGCTGACGCTGATGATTGTCGGCGGATCTCTTGGTGCCGCCATTTTTGCCGAGCTGGTGCCGGATGCGGTGGCCTGCCTCGGCGAGGATCTTCGCCGCCGCCTGCGCATCGTCCAGCAATGCCGCACCGAACAGCGTGATGACCTCGTCGCCTGCTATCGCGCCATCGGCGTTGACGCCGAAATCCGCCCGTTCTTCGATGACATGCCGGTACAGCTTGCCGGCAGCGATCTCGTGATCAGCCGCGCGGGCGCCTCTAGCGTCGCCGAGCTGGCCGCCGCCGGGCGCGCCGCCATCCTGATTCCCTTCGCCGCGGCGATGGACGACCACCAGACGGCGAACGCGCGCCAGATGGAAACTGCTGGTGGCGGGCGTTGCGTCGCCGAAGCCGATCTCGATGCTGCCGGCCTCGCCGCCCTCATCACCGAAATGCTGGCCGACACGAAGACCTTGTCAGCCATGGGCTCCAGCGGGCGCAGCCTTGCCGCACCAAAGGCCGCCGACGACATCGCCGCCTACGCGCTGTCACTTGCCGGCGCGGCACCGACCACTGATCAGGGCGGGAGCAGGACATGAGTGAACTTCCCCTGTCCATCGGAACGCTGCATTTCACCGGCATCGGCGGCATCGGCATGAGCGGCAT
>JAYOST010000041.1:0-12355 GCA_038139365.1 Alphaproteobacteria bacterium | reverse complement strand
CCGCGTCGCCGGTTTGACAAGGACAGGCTTGCCGAGCTTGCCGATTCGATACGCGCAAAAGGGCTGGTGCAGCCCATACTCGTGCGTCCGCAGGACGGCGGGGCCGGCAACCGCTATCAGTTGATCGCTGGCGAGCGTCGCTGGCGCGCCGCGCAGCTGGCACAGCTTCATGTGGTGCCGGCGATCATCCGCGAAATGAGCGACGGTGAGGCGCATGAGCTGGCCCTGATCGAAAATATCCAGCGCGCCGACCTGAGTGCCATTGAAGAGGCGGAAGGGTATCGTCAGTTGATCGAGAGCTTTGGCCACACTCAGGAACAACTTTCTGAAACTGTTGGAAAATCAAGAAGCCACATTGCCAATCTATTGCGCCTTTTGACGCTTCCTGACGCGGTGGCAAACCTTGTTGTGGCCGGCGAGTTGACGATGGGGCAGGTGCGTCCGCTGGTTGGCCATCCAGATTGTGTGGCGCTGGCCCACCAAGTGGCTGCCCAGGGGCTGTCCGCGCGACAGGTGGAAGCGCTGGTGAAAGCTGGAAAATCTGCCAAATCAGGCAAAAAGCCGCCGCTTCAGAAACCAGCCGACATTCTTGGCATCGAGAGAACCCTTGCCAACAAGCTCGGTGTGGCTGTCGATTTCAATTGGGATGAGGCCAACCGCGGCGGCAAGCTGGTGATGCGATTCAGCGATCTCGACCAGTTCGAGGCTGTCTACAAGAAGCTTCTGAGGGACTAGCCGCGGAGCGCCTTGCCGCGAAGACAGATCCCGAGAAGGGTCTGCGCGCACTGCACCTGGTCATTGGCGGCGCCTGTCTTTACCGCGAGCTCGGCATCCTGCAACCTGTTCACAGCATCAAGGATGGTGTCGGGAGACCAGTGGCGCAGTTGCGCGACCAGCCTGTCCTGAAGCCTGAAATGGACCGGCGGTCGAAGTGATTTCACCGCCTGTTGCGGGGCGTTGCCGGCGCGGACGGCACGCGCAGCCGCGAGAAGCTGCTTGAAATAGCCCTGGCAGCCGCGAAGTACCATGACGCTGGCCTGTTGTTCGGCCCATGCCTTGGAAATGGCGTGTTCCAGCACAGCGATCTGCCCGTCAGCCGCCGCCATCGCGATGTCGGTCACCGCCAATGTCGCGCTGTCACCAAGGGCTGCGCTGACGCTTTCAAAATCAAGGCTGCCACCGGGGCCGGCCAGCAGTGCCAGCTTTTCGATCTCCTGGCGTGTGGCCGATCTGTCACTGCCAAGTCTTGCGATGACAAGCGCGGCCGCATCATCGGCGATGCTGATGCCGTCGCGTGTCATGGTTTCGCGCAGAAGATTGGCAATATCCGCGGCGCCGTCGGCGTAACAGCCAAGTGCTGCGGCATTCTCGCTGGTCTCGAACAGCTTCACCAGCGCGTGACGTGTGGTGGTTTCGCTCGCTTCAATGATGATGAAGGCCTCGGCCAGCTGGCGTGTCAGCGCAATCTTGCAGGCGGCGAGCATCTCGCTGCCGCGCCCCTTGACCAGCACAAGGCGGCAGGGGGCGGTCATCGCGATGGCCTCGGCGGCATCACCAAGCGCACCTGCGTCGCTGGCAAGCTGGTCTCCCTCAAGACGGGTTACTGAAAACACATCATCCAGATTGTCACTGTATTGTGAGGCGAGCTTGCGCCCACGTTCGGAAATCAATCCCAGATCATTGCCGTGAAGCAGGACGGCACGGATGGTCTGCGGCACGGATGACAGGAAGGATGCAGCCTGACGGGGCGCAATTTTCATCAGGAGGAGGGCGCTGTGAAATGGAGATGGATGCGGTTCGCGACACGGTCGGCCAGAAGGACGGCCAGCCGTTCCTTGCCATGACGGTCAGACCGGATCTGCGAGAAATAGGAAGACACGGTGCCAAGTGTCGCATTCGCCGACAGGGTATCCGTGAGAACAATATCGCCGGTTGTCCGGTCGACCAGCGTGAAGGTCGCCGTCATGGTCATCTTCTTCAGATCCGAGCTGGATCCCCGTACCGACAAAGTGGTGCTCGAGGATACCGAAAGGCTCGTCGACAGATCATGGGTGAGGGCAATCCGCTGGTCGGACAGCCTTTTGCGAAGCTGGCGGCTATAGAGCTGGCCTTCGCGCCCGCCGGTCTCCACCACATTGATGGCCACGTCGCGCTGTTCAAGAGCCGCCCCGAGCGAGGCCATCTCGATGCTGCTGCATCCGGCGAGCCAGACAAGGCTGACAGCGATGACAAGCCTAGACAACCACATTGATGATCCTGTTCCTGACGACAATGACTTTGCGCGGTTCACGACCGTCAAGATATCGGATAACCCCGGCCGAGGCCAGCGCCGCGGCGCGCGCCTCATCCTCGGCCGTATCGCGGGGCAGCGATACGGTATCGCGAAGCTTGCCATTCACCTGGACACCGATTTCGATATTGTCCTCGGTCAGCATCGCGGGATCGGCGTCCGGCCAGCCTGTCAGTGCCAGCATCGTGTCATGACCAAGCGCCTGCCACATTTCCTCGGCGATATGCGGGGCCATCGGATAGATCAGGCGGGTCAGTGTTTCGATGCTGAATCGCCGCGCCGCGGCAGTGGCATCGTCGTCGCCCTTGGCATCAGCGATCGCATTGGCGAGCGTGTAGAGCTGTGCCACCGCCTTGTTGAAGCGGAACCCCTCGATATCGCCGGTCATGGCATCCATCGCCCGGTGCGCCGCGCGCACCAGATCAGCCCCGGGTCCGTCTGTGGGAAGGGCAGCTCCGGCAGCTGCCAGGTTCGGATCAGCAGCCATGCGATAGAGGCGTTTCAGGAAGCGCGATGCCCCTTCGACACCCGACTCGGTCCATTCCATGTCGCGCTCAGGCGGCGAATCCGACAGCATGAAAAGGCGTGCCGTGTCGGCACCATATTTCGAGATGATGAGCTCGGGATCAACGACATTGCGCTTCGACTTGCTCATCTTTTCGATGCGGCCGGCGCGAACAGCACCGCCGGTTTCAAGCTGCTTCCAGCTGTCGCCGTCCCGCTCGACTTCGGTGGGGAATAGCCATTTTCCATCCGCGTCCTGGAACGTCTGGTGGCAGACCATGCCCTGCGTCATCAGACCGGCAAACGGTTCATCCACCTCCAGATAGCCGGTATCGCGTAGCGCCCGCATGAAGAAGCGGGAATAGAGAAGATGCAGAACCGCATGTTCGACGCCGCCGATATACTGGTCGACCGGCATCCAGTATGCCGCAGCTTCGCGGCTGAACCCCTCGGGATGATGTGGGTCGGCAAACCGCAGAAAATACCATGAACTTTCGAAAAAAGTGTCGAAGGTATCCTGTTCACGAATGGCCTTGCCGCCACACTCCGGACAGCTGACATGTTTCCAGGTCGGGTGATTGGACAACGGGTTGCCCGGGGCCTCGAAATCGATGTCCTCGGGAAGTGTCACCGGAAGGTCGGCCTCTGGAACCGGCACCTGTCCGCAGCTGTCGCAATGGATGATCGGGATCGGGCAGCCCCAATAGCGCTGCCGCGATACGCCCCAGTCGCGAAGACGGTAGGTGACGCGTCCGGTGCCTGATCCGGCAGCTTCGAGGGCGGTGATGGCTGCACGCTTGCCGTCCTCGACGCCAAGTCCGTTCCAGTCGCGGGACTGGTAGAGCGTGCCCGCACCCGTATAGGCGGTGTCGGTAATGGCAAAGGACGCGGCGTCGGCATCATCAGGTAGCACCACCGGGATCACCGGCAGACCATAGGCATTGGCGAAATCGAGGTCGCGCTGGTCATGCGCAGGACAGCCGAAGATGGCACCGGTGCCATATTCCATCAGCACGAAATTGGCGATGTAGACAGGAAGCTCGATGCTGTCATCAAGCGGGTGTGCGACGCGAAGCCCGGTGTCATACCCTTTTTTCTCGGCGGTTTCGACCGCCGCTTCCGACGTGCCGAGCTTGGCGCATTCGGCGGTAAAATCGGCGGCCGCGTCATCCGTTTCGGCCAGCGCCAGCGCGATCGGGTGATTTGCGGCCACCGCGAGAAAAGACGCGCCATAGAGCGTGTCCGGCCTGGTGGTGAACACGTCAATGCCGGTGCCGCCGCCGGGTGTGGGATTTACAAGCCTGAAGGTGACTTCGGCGCCTTCAGATCTTCCGATCCAGTTCTGCTGCATGAGCCGGACGCGATCCGGCCAGCGGTCCAGACCGTTGATGGCGTCAAGAAGATCATCGGCATATTCGGTTATTTTCAGGAACCACTGTGACAGCAGACGCCGCTCGACCGGTGCGCCGGAACGCCAACCGCGCCCGTCGACCACCTGTTCATTCGCAAGAACGGTATTCTCCACTGGATCCCAGTTGACCCAGCTTTCCTTGCGATAGGCCAGTCCCTTGTCAAGGAAGCGCAGGAACATCCGCTGTTCATGCTGATAATAATCGGGTGTGCATGTGGCCAGTTCGCGATCCCAGTCATAGGACAGGCCCATGCCGCGGAGCTGAGCGCGCATTGCCGCGATGTTCTCGATGGTCCATTTGCCAGGATGAACGCCGCGTTCCATGGCGGCATTCTCCGCCGGAAGACCGAAAGCGTCCCATCCCATCGGGTGAAGAACATTGAAACCACGGGCGCGGCGATAGCGCGCCACCACATCGCCAAGCGTGTAGTTGCGGACATGCCCCATATGGATCCGCCCAGACGGGTAGGGAAACATCTCGAGGACATAATATTTCGGTTTTTCACTGCCTGTATCGGCGGTGAAACAGCGCTCGGCTTCCCACCGCTCCTGCCATTTTGTCTCGATGGCCGAGGCGTTGTACTCATCCATGTCTGTCACCTTGAAAGGCGGGAGGTTCTGAAACGGTTACTCGGCGATATCTGTCAGCGAATCCGCGCGGATTTCGCGGGCCCGGTTGAGGATCAGATCCTCCATTCGGCGGGCGAACGCCTCATCGCGGACACTGCTGTTCCAGCTGCCATCGACGCCGTTGCGGGTCTGCACATGAACGGTGACGCGAACGGCATCGGAGCGAAGCTCGCGGTCAACCACAAAGACCGTCAGCTTGATTCTCTCATCGGGATTTTCGGGAAGCGAATACCAGTCGGAAATGATGGTGCCGCCGAAGGTGTCGACATCGGCGATCGGCAGCAGCGACACAATCTCAAGTGACGCCCGCCAGAGAATGGCGTTCACCGGGATGCCGCCGTCATCATTTGAGTTGAGATCCCCCAGATCGCTCAGCTTGAGACCCCCGGGCTTGCCGGTCAGAAAGGAGACAGGCTCCTCTTCCTCTTGCGGCGGTGCCGGGCTGAAGTTCGAACAGCCAGCGATCAGCAGGCTTGCGAGGATGAGAGCGGTTATTCGCATGTGCGTGATCCCAAGAAAAAAGGAGGGCCGGTTTCCCGGCCCTCCCACAGTACTCTAACTAACAAGTATTAGAAAGAGAGGTTCAGAGCGACTGCCATGTGCGAGCCGTCTTCGTTGGTGATCGAAGTGTCTTTGATCGACCAGTCGTTATGGGTGACGTTCAGCACCAGACCAGGTGTGATGGTGTAGGCTACACCAAGGCCTGTGTCCTTGACTTCGTGGGTGCTGTCCTTCGCATCATCAGTAGTACCGGTGTATGCGGAAAGGGTCATGCTATCCGACATCTTGTATGTGATGCCGATCGAGTCACCTGTGAAGTCGTAGGTGCCGTTTTCCTTGGTGTTCTGAGCGATAGTAACGGTTGCATCGCCATAACCTACAACGAGGCCCATGGAAGTGGCTTCAATTTCAGCAGCACCGGTTGTGGCCTTACCGCCTGCCGACGAAGCATACTTCACTGTGATGGATGCATCACCCGAGGTCATGGAATACTGGGCACCGACAGAGCTGGAGTCCGAGTTACCGTTTGGCTTGGCGCCAAGAGTGAACTGGAAGCCGCTGATGTCAGGCGACTTGTACGAGATTGTGGCATTATCAACAGACTCATCAGCCGGCAGCACGTAATCAATAGTTGTGCTGATGCTGTTGCCCTCGTCCGGGGTTACGTCTGCTACGGTTGCGAAAGCGTCGCCAAACTCAGAACCCTGAAAGCCAAGGGTACCGAAGTCACCACCGATTGTGAAACCGTAGTCATCAAACGCACCATCCGTGCTACCGTCCGTACCGGCATAGGAGGTCATGGACAGGCCGTTGTCTGCCACGGTCGAAGCCGAAATGGTGTAGGATTGATTGTTTGACCAATTCGTCTTGTTTACGCCACCGGTTTCGGCGGTGTTGTCAGACCAGCTGGTGTACTTGAATTCGTTGGCAGCGGATACCGAGATGTCGGCCGAAGCTGCGGATACACCACCGAGGGCTACCAGAGCGGTGGTCGCAAGAAGAACCTTACGCATTACATTTCTCCCTTTAAGGAACGCGACCACCATTGGTCGCGGCATCACTTTATTAGAAATTGCTTCATTAACAATTTCTTTAATAGCGTCGTTGACGTCTTTTGTAATTGCTGTGGTATTTTTGCAACAGGCCTGTTGCGTCACTGCAAGAGCCGGTCTGGACTTGAGTTGGCGGCGCGCCGGGCTTATCTGGAATGCAGAGATGTCACACAGAGAGTCCAGGATGATGAATGCCAACCCCGAGGTCGGATCCGCACCTGACACCGCGACCGCTGTCACAGCCAATATCGCCGCCGACATCGCCGCAAACATGGCCGACGTCATCGCGCGTGTGGCGAAGGCCCGCACCAGCAGCGCGGCGCCGATGCCGGCGCTGGTGGCAGTCAGCAAGCGTCAGCCGGACGACCGGATCGAGGCGGCACTGGCGGCCGGGCAGCGTGTGTTTGGCGAGAACCGTGTCCAGGAAGCGCAGCAGCGATGGCAGCAACGCCGTGAGCTTTACCCGGATCTGGCGCTGCATCTGATTGGCCCGCTGCAGACCAACAAGGCGGCGGAGGCGGTGGCGTTGTTCGATGTCATCGAAATTGTCGACAGACCGAAACTGGCGCGTGTTCTGGGACAGGAAATGGAACGCCAGGGGCGTTATCTTCGCTGCTATGTTCAGGTGAATACCGGCGAAGAGGATCAGAAATCAGGTGTGTTGCCTGATGACGCCGATGGGTTCATCGCACAATGCCGGGATGAATTCGGGCTGAATATCATCGGTTTGATGTGCATCCCGCCACAGGATGAGGAGCCGGCGATGCATTTCGCCCTTCTTCGCACCATTGCCGAGCGCAATGGTCTGCCGGATCTTTCCATGGGGATGAGCGGCGATTTCGAGGAGGCAGTGGCCTTCGGCGCGACCTCGGTGCGGGTTGGCTCAGCCATTTTCGGGGCGCGTGATGCCGCCGCCGCCGGATAGTCGGGACGGCTCTATTCGTTTTCGCTCATATGCCCGGCGCGGGTCCGCTTCGTTTCTATGTAATGTTCATTGTGCCTGTTGCTTGGCGGGTTGAGCGGCACACGTTCGCTGACGCTGAACCCGCTCGCCTCAAGCTGGGCAATCTTGTCGGGATTGTTGGTGATCAGCCGCAGCCGGTGAACGCCAAGCTCCTCGAGCATACGGCAGGCCGGCAGGAAGTAGCGCTCATCCATCTCAAAACCCAGAGCATGGTTGGCGTCGACCGTGTCCAGCCCGGAGTCCTGAAGCGCATAGGCCCGCATCTTGTTGAGAAGGCCGATATTGCGGCCTTCCTGCGCCAGATAGAGCAGAATGCCGCCGCCCGCCGCGGACATCATGGCCAACGCCCCTTGCAGCTGATCACCGCAATCGCATTTCAGGCTACCAAGAATGTCACCGGTGATGCATTGCGAATGGAGCCTGACAAGCGGTGGCTCTTGCGGATCAATGTCGCCGACAATGACGGCGAAATGCTCGTCGCCGCCAAGCTCGGCGCGAAACATGACAACTTCGGCATTCTCCGCCAGCCGCAACGGCACGCTGGCCCGCGCTGCGATGCGAAGCGACTGCGCCTCGGCTTCCATATGGCCGTCGATGTCGCGCGCCTCGATCAGCATGATGTTGTTGTCTTCACAGAGCCGTCGCATCTGTTCCGGATCGCGGCTCGACACCCGCGCCAGAAGAACCGCCGGCAACAATCTGGCAATGCGCAGCAGGCGGGTCGCGTAATCGGCAAGCGAGCCGCGGCGTTCCCCCATCAGCGAGATCGAGCCATCAAGCAGCGCATCTGATGGCTGGTCGGCAGCAAGGCTGGCGATCTGGTCATGGTCGAGATTGTGAGCCGGCAGGCTGGCGCTGCAGAATTCCGAAGGCAGGGCGCGGCCAAGACTTTCCATGCGCGTGTGTGTCAGCACCAGAAGCACGCCCGATCCGGCAAGCCGTTGCAGTTCCGCACGGCCTCCTGCGCCGGCAAGCTCGGCAGCGCACAGCAGACAGGCGGCACCGCTGCCGATGCGCAGCATCACCATGCCGCCGCGGCGCAGCTCCTGGCAAACCCGGTCGGCTTTCAGATAGGTACGGTTGGTGTCTGTCTGGCTCATCCTGTTGCCGGTGTCCTGTTCTCTCCGGCCTTCGGGCTTTGTCGAAGACCTTGCTTCGGGTTACCCTGATGGCCTGGACCGTATGACGCCCCCTTGTATGGAGTGGCCAATGAAAATGCAAGGACTGGACAATAACGCTGTCTGGGAACGAGAACCAGACGGCAGGATCCTGATTATCGATGATGATCCTTTCCTGCGTGCGACCCTGAAGGAACAATTTGCAGCCGAGGGATTTAAAGAGGTTTTCGAGGCTGAAAACCTGATCGAGGCCTTTCGCGAGATCGATGAAAGGCTGCCGGATCTGGTGATCCTCGACATCAGGCTTCCTGATGGCAACGGCGTTGAAATCTGTCGCAAGCTTCGCGACCGCGGATTCGCCAAGCCGATCATTATGCTGACCGGCCAGAACGCCGAACAGGATATCATCGCCAGCCTCGAGGCCGGCGCCAATGACTATGTCATCAAGCCGATGCGCATGGGTGAATTGCTGGCACGGGTGAAGTCGCAGCTTTGGCAGCACAAGGCCTCGGACACCGCGCGTTTTTCAATCGGTGGCCTGAGTTTCATTCCGGCGAACAAACTGCTGAAAGCGGCCGACGAGAGCCGCAAGGTCATCCTCACCGAGAAGGAATCAACGATTCTGAAATATCTTTACCGGGCGCACCCAAACTGTGTTCCGAAGGAAGAGCTTCTCGCCGAGGTCTGGGGATTCCAGAACGGGCTCAGCACCCACACGGTCGAAACGCATATCTACCGCCTGCGCCAGAAGATAAAGCGGCTCTCCAGCGAGAACATCATCGTCACCAATTCGCAAGGGTATTCGCTGTCATCCGTGCCCTGATCGCCGCGCCGTTCGCGACATGGGATGAAGCCCTGCTCCACTGGATATCGAACATCATGATGTCGAACGGCCGGGTTGCCGAACAGCAAGGGTGCTGGCGGCGGTCACGCGCGGGATAGATCAGATGTCGGGAGACTGGCTGGGGCGGTAGGATTCGAACCTACGATACACGGTACCAAAAACCGATGCCTTACCACTTGGCTACGCCCCAATCGCACCGCCGGCGCGAAGTGCGCGCAATGTAGCGACCAAAAGAGGGGCGATCAAGCCTGATCACCACTGTTCAGGGCAATTATTTCGACGTGGGCGACACCTGGTGCGCCTGACTCAGAACTGCGTTGCTTTCGCCCAGAAACCGGCTGCTTGCAGATCGCTGGCCGCCTTGTCGGCACAGGCCCGGTCCGGGAACAGGCCAAAACAGGCTGACCCGCTTCCCGACATCTGTGCGGCGAGATTCCCGTTACAGCCGGCGATGGCGGCAAGAAGGTCCGGGATAGAGGGCGCAAGCTCAGCCGCCGCCATGGTCAGATCATTGCCGACAGCGATCAGCGAGGCGGCATCGGCGGGCCAACCGGTATCGAGGGGCGGCCCATCATCGTGAAGGACCAGCCTGGCAAACACCGCCGGCGTTGACAGGGCGACATCGGGTCTTGCCAGCACCACATGGCCAGTCGGTGCCGGCGTGATTGCCGCCAGAGTCTCACCGATACCTGTCATGCGCTGCGCCGCGCCAGTAAGACAGACCGGCACATCCGCCCCCAGCGTCAGCGCGACCTCGGCCAGCCTTGTGGCGGACAGCGGCACTGTACTGGTCCTGTTGAGATGCCGCAGGATGGCAGCGGCATCACTTGAACCACCACCAAGCCCGGCACCGACAGGGATCTGTTTGTCGAGATGGATGTGAAGCGCTGCGCACACGCCGCCGGCATCGCGAAAGGCCCGCACGGCACGCAGACAGATATTGTCATCAGTGTCAGCTGGCATTGCACCGCTGAACGGGCCGGTGACCTCAAGACTGTCAGTGCCGGGTGCCGGCCCGCGATGCCGGTGAATGGTCAGCCTGTCGCCGAAATCGGTGAACACCACAGCCGAATCAAGAAGGTGATAGCCATCGGCAAGGCGGCCGGTGACGCGCAGGTTAAGGTTCAGCTTCGCCGGCGCGTTGAAGGTGACAGCACCGGTTTGGGGATCAGCCGGAACAGCGCTTGACGGCATGTCCTAATCGGCCCCTGCGATGCCTTGTCCTGGCATATCTTCCGGTGACAGCCCAGACTGAAGCCTGTCCCGCAGCCGCGCCTGTTCCTCCTCGTCGTCGCTGAGCGACAGCGCCAGCTTCCATTTGTATCGTGCCTCGTCGCGCCGTCCCAGCGCCCAATAGACATCGCCGAGATGACCGGTGATTTCAGGATCGGACGGCTCCAGCTCGGTGGCACGTTCCAGATATCCTACCGCGCGCCTGGCATCGCCAAGCTTGAAATGCACCCAGCCCAGGGAATCGACAAAAAACCCGCTTTCCGGCTTCCGGCTGACTGCGCGTTCGATCATGGCGATGGCCTGGTCGAGATTGCGTCCCTCATCGGCCCACCAGTAACCAAGATAGTTGAGCGCATAAGCATCGCCTGGGTCGATCTCGATGGCACGAAGCAGATGGGTCTCGGCGGCAACGGCTTCGCCAAGCCGTTCGAGTGACACGCCAAGGCTGCGATGAAGGCCGCCGCTATCGCGGCCAAGCGCCATCGCCTTCATGTAGGAATCGCGGCTTTCGAGAAACCGGCTGTGGCGGCGATAGCTGTCGCCGATGCGGTGAAACAGGTAGGCATTTGACGGGTCGCGCGCGACCACGGCCTGCATCCGGGCGATGGCCGCGTCGGCGTCACCCTGTTCCTCGATGACCGCCGCCTCGGCCAGTCTGGCAAGCTGCCCGTAGATGCCGCCATCAGGCACCTTGCCGAGATTGTCGAGGGCGGCATCATACTGGCTGTAATCAGTCAGGTTCTGTGCCAGCAAAAGCCGTGCGAAATGATTTCCCGGATTGATGAACAGGCTGAAGCGAAGCCGTGCCGACAGCGACTTCACCCCGTCTCCGGTCTGTTCTTCGAGCGCCATCGCCACCACGGCGTCGGCAATATGTTCCTGAATGGTCGGCAGCATACTGGCCTGGCGGCGCAGTCCGGCCATCACCTCGGTCATGTTGAATTGATCCGACAGGCGCGCCTCGACAATGTCGCTGACAAGGTCCCATTGTCCCTGCCGTGCATGAAAGGCGGCCAGCTGCAGGGCGACATGCGCCGGAAGGAGATCATCGTGAAGACCGGTGACCCGCTGGCGCGCCTCGGCACCGAGGCCAAGCCGCTCGGCCATCAGCGCCGCGTGGAGGCGGAAATAGGGCGGCATCCCGCGCTGTGCATCGATAGCAAGGCGGCCGGTCTCGAGAAGCTTGGAGATGCCGGCATCACCCTGGCCAACGGCAACAAGGCTCCAGGCGTTGATCAGTCCGGCCATCACCAGCGCGGCATTGTCCTCGGCGATGCGGTCGGCAAGAACCTGTGTCGCTGGCCAGTCTCCATTGCGAATCGCCAGCGCGGTCGCCGGCTCGCCAGCAAGCGGCACGACAATGTTGAGACTTTCCAGCTGGCGGCCGAGCGCGGCAGCCCGCCCGATATCACCGTAGTAATATTGTGTCAGGAAGGCCTGCTGAAGCAACGCGGCGTCACCAGCGTCATTTTCAATCGTGCGCAGAAAGAAATCGGCGGATTGCGCCATATCATTGAAATACAGAGCCTGCCGCGCGGCCAGATAATGGCCCGCCGTCGTTGCTGTGTCATGCTGGCGCGCCGAGGCGGCGGATGAAGACGAGAGTGATGAGGACGATGATGTTGCGTCAAGCTGGGCCATGACAGTGGCCGCGGCTGGTGTCGCCGGGACACTGGAATCACCGGAATCACCGGAGGCGGCAAGGCGGCCTTGCCCGGTTGCCCCGCAGCCGGCAAGGAGCAGCACAGCAAGCACACCGGCCATCACGCCGAAGGCCGGAAGACGCTTTATGTGGCCATTGATCTGGC
>JAYOST010000040.1:9090-12565 GCA_038139365.1 Alphaproteobacteria bacterium | reverse complement strand
CATCCTTGGCGATCTTGCCGGAAATGGTGCCATCCTCGATCAGCCCGACAAGCCCACCAAGCGCCTCCGGCGTCACTTTGCAACTGGCCAGAGTCTCACCCGACTTGTTCAGCGCGCCGAAAAGCTCCACCGTCATCCAGTTGGCAACAAGCTTGCGGTCGCGGCCGGCGCTGGCTGCCTCGTAAAAGGCGGCGGTCTCGCGCTCCTCGGTAATCACCGAGGCATCATAGGCCGACAGCCCATATTCGCCGGTTAACCGGTCCTTGATGGCGTCGGGAAGTTCCGGCAGCGCGGCGCGCAGCTCATCCACTTCGGATTGTGCTATGACAAGAGGCAACAGATCAGGATCGGGGAAATAGCGATAATCATGCGCATCTTCCTTGGAGCGCATCGCCCGCGTCGCGCCGGTGCTGGTATCAAACAGGCGCGTTTCCTGATCAATCTCGCCACCATCTTCGATGATCTCGATCTGGCGCGCGACCTCATAATCGATCGCCTGCTGGATAAAACGCATCGAGTTCAGGTTCTTCGTTTCGGTGCGGGTACCAAACTTTTCACCGGGGCGGCGCACCGACACATTCACATCGGCGCGCAGCGAGCCTTCTTCCATATTGCCGTCACAAGTACCGAGGTAGCGCAGGATCGACCGCAGCTTGCGGACATAGGCTGCGGCCTCGGCAGCCGAGCGCATATCTGGCTTGGAGACGATCTCCATCAATGCGACGCCAGTCCGGTTCAGGTCAATGTAGCTCTTCGAGGGATGCTGGTCATGCATTGACTTGCCGGCATCCTGTTCGAGATGAAGCCGCTCGATCCCGATGTCGCGGATGCTGCCGTCCGGCATGTCGAGACGCAACGTGCCTTCACCGACAATCGGCTGCTTGTACTGGCTGATCTGATAGCCCTGTGGAAGGTCGGCGTAGAAGTAATTCTTGCGGTCGAACACGCTGACCAGATTGATCTCGGCATTCAGCCCAAGCCCGGTGCGAATTGCCTGGCGGACGCATTCCTGGTTGATTACCGGCAGCATGCCCGGCATCGCCGCATCGACCAGGCTGACATTCGCGTTCGGGTCTGCCCCGAAAGAGGTCGGCGCACCGGAAAAAAGCTTCGCGCTGCTGGATACCTGGGCGTGAACCTCAAGCCCGATCACGACTTCCCATCCGCCGGTGCGGCCTTCGACAAGATCGCTCATCATACGCCTCCCGCCCGGCGCGCCGGCACCGCGTTGAACCCGGCCGCGTCCTCGATCACGCGGCCAATGCTGTAGAGTGTGGCTTCATCAAACGGACGCCCCAGAATCTGCAGCCCGAGCGGCAGCCCGTCGGCATTCAGCCCGGCCGGCACTGCCATGCCGGGAAGCCCGGCAAGGTTCGCCGGCACGGTGAAGACGTCATTCAGGAAATTGGTCACCGGATCATCGACCTTGCGCCCAACTGGAAACGCCGCTGTCGGCGTTGCCGGGGTCAGGATGGCGTCGACCTGCTGCCAGGCGCTGTCGAAATCCTGCTTGATCAGGCGGCGCACCTTTTGCGCCTTCAGATAATAGGCATCGTAATAACCTGCCGACAGCACATAGGTGCCGATCATGATGCGCCGCTGCACCTCTTCACCGAACCCGGCGGCGCGCGTCTCGCCATACATATCGTCAAGCGAGTCTGCCTCGACCCGCAGGCCATAGCGCACGCCATCATAGCGCGCCAGATTCGACGAGGCCTCGGCCGGCGCAATGATATAATAGGCGGGGAGCGCGTATTTCGTGTGCGGCAGCGAGATGTTGACCAGCTCGGCGCCGGCGTCACGAAGCCAGGCCTGCCCCTGCTCCCACAGCGCGACAACCTCGCTGTCCATGCCATCCATGACATATTCCGACGGCACCCCGATCTTCAGGCCTTTCACACCCTTGTCGAGCGCGGCCATCAGATCAGGAAGCGGCGTATCGGCCGAGGTCGAATCCTTCGGATCGTGGCTTGCCATGGCCTGCATCATCAGCGCGTTGTCCGCAACGGTCCGGCTGAACGGACCGGCCTGATCCAGCGAGCTGGCAAAAGCAACAATGCCCCAGCGCGAGCTACGGCCATAGGTCGGTTTCATCCCGACAATTCCGCAGATGGCTGCGGGCTGGCGGATCGAGCCACCGGTATCGGTGCCAGTTGCCAGCAAAGCCGACCGCGCCGCGACAGCAGAGGCAGACCCGCCGGAAGAGCCGCCCGGCACCAGATCGGCACCGTCGCCACCCTGCCATGGATTGACCGCCGGGCCAAAGGCGCTGGTCTCGTTCGCCGACCCCATGGCGAATTCATCACAATTGATCTTGCCGAGCATCACACCGCCTTCACGCCACAGATTGGCGGTCACAGTGCTTTCATAGGTGGGGGTAAAACCCTCGAGAATGCGCGAACAGGCGGTGCTGGGCACACCGGCGGTGCAGAACAGATCCTTCACACCGACAGGAATGCCCTCGATGAGACCGACCTCGCCGGCGCTGATCCTTGCCTGCGAGGCATTCGCCATCTCCATCGCCTTTTCGGCGGTGACGGCAACATAGTTGTTCAGCGCGCCTGTTTCCTCGATCGCGCCAAGATAGGCCTCGGTCAGGTCCGGGGCAGAGACCTCACCGGCATCCAGCGCGGCACGCGCCTCTACAGCGCTCAGCGACAGCAGATCAGTCATTATTCAACCACCTTCGGGACAACAAAGAACCCGCCTGCTGTTTCCGGCACATTGGCAAGCACCTCATCGACGCGGTTGCCGTCGGTGACCTCATCGTTCCGCCGCGGCAAGCCATGTCCGGTGACACTGGCCAATGGCTCGACATTCTCGGTATCGACCTCATTCAGCTCGGCGATCCAGTCAAGGATGCCATTCAGCTCGCTGGCAAGCTGGTCCTGCCGACCCTCGGGGACATTGATCCGCGCGAGGCGGGCGATTCGGGCAACGGTGCTCTTGTCAACCGACATGGTGCTGTGCTTTTTGCTGTTGCAGGTAAATCACGGATGCATCTATCACTGCGTATGGCGATCTGCAAGCTTAACGATATGCCGACGGCGCTTTCCAGCGGCGGGCGGCTGCTGGGACTGGACGTTGGCAAGAAAACCATCGGCCTTGCTATTTCCGATGCTGCGCTCGTCGTGGCCAGCCCGCTGAAAATCCTCTGGCGGAAGAAATTCACCGCCGATGCTGACGCGATGTTTGCCCTGTGTGATGCCGAATCCGTTGGCGGGCTGGTTATCGGCTGGCCGGTGAACATGGATGGCAGCGAGGGCCCACGATGCGATGCCACCCGGGATTTTGCGCACGCGCTGCTCCGCATGCGCAACCTTCCCATCGCCTTTCAGGATGAACGGCTGTCAACGCAGGCGGTCGAATCCGCGATGCTGGCCGCCGACATGACCCGCCAGCGCCGCGCTGAACGCCGCGACGCCCTCGCCGCCGCCTGGATTCTGCAATCGGCACTCGACCGGCTTGATGCCAT
>JAYOST010000040.1:0-8990 GCA_038139365.1 Alphaproteobacteria bacterium | reverse complement strand
ACAGCTTGCGTAGGTGCGGAGATGTGTTTTGGCTGGACGTCGGACGCCAGCTGTGACTATAAGCTGGCTTTCATGACAGATCAGCGTGACAGCGGCGGTGATGGTGCCGCCAAGGTGACGAAGGTGCCAGCCCCGCGGGCCCGGCTCGGGGCGAGGCATCTTCTGGGGATCGAGGGGCTTAACCCCCTCGAGATCAACAGCCTGATTGATCGCGGCGACATGTTCGCCGATTTCATCCAGCAGGAAAGATCATTGCAGCCGCCGCTGTCGGAAGTGCTGCGCGGCCGCACCGTTCTCAACCTGTTCTTCGAGAACTCAACGCGCACCCGCGTCTCGTTCGAGCTTGCCGCAAAGAATCTCGGGGCTTCGGTTCTCAACATCAATGTTGCCGGCTCGTCGGTGAAAAAGGGCGAGACCCTTCTCGACACAGCGACAACGCTGAACGCCATGCACCCGCATATCCTGGTGGTACGACACAATTGCTCCGGGGCGGCACAGCTTCTAAGCCAGCATGTCGACGCCGCCGTGATCAATGCTGGCGATGGACGGCATGAACATCCGACACAGGCACTACTCGACGCGCTGACCATCAAACGGCGGATCGGTCGCATCGAGGGTCTGAAGATCGCCATCTGCGGCGATATCGCGAACAGCCGCGTGGCCCGCTCCAATATCCATCTGCTGTCAACCCTCGGGGCGGAAATCAGGCTGGTCTGTCCATCAACCCTGCTGCCGGCCAGTATCGATGCCATGGGTGTCGAGACCCACACCAGTCTGGAAGAAGGGATCGAGGGCGTCGATATCGTGATGATGCTGCGCCTCCAGACCGAGCGGATGGAAGGCACAGAAACGCCGTCGCAACGCGAATATTTCAACCTATTCGGCCTCGACCGCAACAAGTTGCAGCGCGCGGCACCAAACGCGCTGATCATGCATCCAGGACCGATGAACCGCGGTGTCGAGATCGACTCCGCCACCGCCGATGATGTGGAAAAAAGCCTGATCCGCACCCAGGTCGAAATCGGTGTGGCCGCCCGCATGGCCTGTCTCGAGGCGCTTGCCCCGGAGGCGCTGCGATGACCGATCTTCTTCTGCACAACGCCAGAATTCTGGATCCGGCCCGTGGCATTGACGAGACCGGTTATGTGATCATCGCCGATGGCGTGATCAGCGATGCCGGACCCGGCGATGCCGATGCCGCCACCCGCAAGGCGGTAACGCAAAGCATTGATTGCGGCGGCAAGTGCCTTGCCCCCGGTCTCATCGACATGCGGGTGAAGACGGCTGACCCGGGAAGCGAACATCTGGAAGACCTGACGACGCTTTTGCATGCTGCGGCGGCAAGCGGCATTACCAGCGTCGTGGCCCTTCCCGACACAAAGCCGGTGATCGATGACGCCAGCATGATCGACTCGCTCAGCCTGCGGGCAACACGCATCGGCGGCGCCAGGCTGTTCCTGTACGGCGCCGCGACTAGCAGGCTGAAAGGCACGGCGATGGCCGAGCTGGGGTTGATGGCCGAGGCCGGCGCTGTCGGTTTCGCCAATGGCACACGCAGCATTATGGACAGCATGGTAATGCGGCGGGTGCTGTCCTATTGCGGCATGCTCGACAAGCCGCTACTCCAGCATTGCGAGGACCACGCGCTGACCGCCAACAGCGAGATGAATGAAGGCGAGACTTCGACCCGCCTTGGCCTGATCGGCGCGCCCGCCGCCGCCGAGGCGATGGTCATCGATCGCGACCTGCATCTTGTCCGGATGACAGGCGCGCGCTACCACGCCGCTCATATCTCGACCCGTGATGCGGTTGACTCGATCCGCCGCGCCAAGGCCGACGGGCTTGCCGTCACCGCCGACACCGCCCCACCCTATTTCCTGCTCAACGAATTGTCAGTCAGCACCTATGACACGGCTTTCAAGATGGCACCGCCGCTGCGATCCGAAGATGACCGCGAGGCAATCATCGAAGGACTTGCCGATGGCACTATCGATGCCATCGCCTCGGACCACATTCCGGTTGATGGTGATGCCAAGGCACAGCCATTCGGTCCGGCCCAGCCCGGCGCATCGGGTATCGACACGTTGCTGGCACTGACCCTGTCGCTCGTCCATCGCGGCGAGATCAGCATGCTGCGGGCCATGGAGTGTCTGAGCCTTGCACCGGCCTCGATTCTCGATCTCGATGGCGGGGCACTGATCCCCGGCGCAGCGGCCGACCTGGTGCTGTTCGACGCCGACGCCAGCTGGATCGTGCGGGCTGCGGAGTTCCATTCGAATTCGCGGGTCACCCCGTTCGAAGGGCTGCCGGTCCAAGGCCGCGTCAAGGGCTGCTGGGTTGGCGGCACACCGGTCTTTGAGCGGAGCTGATCTGGCATGTCTGTCCCTGAATTGCTGGCCACCGCGTCGTTTGCCTATCTTGCCGGATCGGTGCCGTTCGGATTGCTGCTGACACGGTTTGCCGGCAAGGGCGATATCAGAGCCATCGGCAGCGGCAATATTGGCGCGACCAATGTGCTGCGCACCGGCAGCAAGGGTCTGGCGCTGGCAACACTGCTTCTTGATGGCGGCAAGGGCGCCGCCGTCGCCCTCGCCGCACAGTCGCTGACAGGCGACCCGATGATGACCGCCATCGCTGGATTGGTCGCGGTGGTCGGACATTGTTTCCCGGTCTGGTTGCGTTTCCAGGGTGGCAAGGGCGTTGCCACATGCGCTGCCGCATTCGCCGCCTTCGACATCCGTCTTGGCGCTGTCTTTGTCTTCCTCTGGCTTGGCACCGCCTTCATCACCCGCTATTCCTCGCTGGCTGCGCTGGTGGCCACGATGGGATGCAGCATCGCCGCAGTCTGGCTGGGATTGCCGGAACCGGTGATCCTCGCCGTGATTGCGATGAGCGGTCTGTGCTGGGCACGCCATCATGCCAATATCGGCAGGCTGCTGACTGGCAAGGAAAGCCGGATCGGCCAGAAATAGCCAAAACCTCCACCTTTTCGATAAACCAAAAGCGTTAATCTTTTCTTCAGACTATCGGTCTATACCGGTGGTATGGATCGCGAGGAACGTCTTGCCCACCTGCGACTGATCCGGACGCCGAATATCGGCCCGATGACGTTCAGTCTTCTACTTCAGCGTTACGGCAGCGCCACGGCCGCGTTGCGCGCCGTTCCGGAGCTGGCAAAGCGTGGCGGACGCAGCTTGAAACCGGCATCCCGGGCAATTGCCGAGTCGGAATTGGCGGCGAATGAGGCGGCCGGCGCCACCCTGCTTTTCAAGGGGGCGGATGACTATCCAGAACGGCTGGCACAATTCGACGACGCCCCGCCGGTGCTGTCGATGCGGGGGGCGGCTCATCTTACAACCCGCCCTTCAGTGGCGATTGTCGGTGCCCGCAACGCGTCGATCAACGCGCAGCGTCTCGCGCAGTCACTTGCCGAGGAGATGTCGCAGGAAGGTTATGTGATCATCTCCGGCCTGGAGCGCGGGATCGACGCGGCGGCGCATAATGGTGGGCTGGCTGGCGGCACGATCGCGGTGATCGCTGGCGGCATTGATATTGCCTACCCGCCAGAAAATTCCGATTTGCAGGACAGCATCGCCGAAAGCGGACTTCTCCTGGCGGAAATGCCGCCCGGCACGCAGCCGACACCGCGCCATTTCCCGATCCGCAACAGGATCATCAGCGGTCTGGCGCTCGGTGTGCTTGTTGTCGAAGCGGCGGAACGGTCAGGATCGCTGATCACCGCGCGCGAAGCGGCAGAGCGTGGCGGCGAGGTGATGGCGGTGCCGGGATCACCGCTTGACCCGCGGTCGGCCGGGTGCAACCACCTGATCCGTGAAGGCGCGACACTTGTCCGCGGCACCGCCGACATCCTCGAGGCGCTGGCCCGTCAGAGCACCGCCAGCCTTCCCGATCCGGCCGAGTGGCGCGCCGCCCGTCTGACGCCTGGCCCACCAGAGGCTGTGGATCGCTGTCGCAAGATAATCCTCGATGGTCTTGGGCCAGAAGGCATGGATATCGACGAGCTTGTCCGCTGGTGCGAAGCACCGGCGGCAACCGTGCTGGCCGCCATTCTGGAGCTGGAAATTGCCGGCCGCCTGACCAGGCATCATGGCAACCGCGTCTGCCTGGTGTTGATACCCTGATCAGCAAGGTCGGCGCCGGTCCGGCTTTGACAAATACGATTTTACATACTATCTGCGAGGTCAGACAACAGGGCCTGACATGAAACTCGTAATCGTCGAATCTCCAGCAAAAGCCAAGACCATCAACCGCTACCTTGGTGATGACTACAAGGTTCTGGCCAGCTATGGGCATGTCTGTGACCTGCCAAGCAAGGATGGGTCTGTCCTTCCCGATGAAGATTTTGCCATGAAATGGCAGGTCTCCAGCGGTTCCGAAAAACGCATCGGCGAAATTTCCTCGGCGCTTCGCTCCGCCGACCGGCTGATCCTCGCCACCGACCCTGATCGTGAGGGTGAGGCGATCAGCTGGCATGTCCTGGAACTGCTTCAGGAGAAAGGGCTGATCAAGGACAAGCCTGTCGAGCGCGTCGTCTTCAACGAGGTGACAAAAAACGCCATTCTCGCCGCGATGGCGCAACCGCGCGCCCTGGACACCGAACTGATCGACGCCTACCGGGCGCGCCGCGCGCTGGATTATCTGGTCGGATTCTCGATCTCACCGGTGCTGTGGCGCAAGCTTCCCGGGGCCCGCTCAGCCGGCCGCGTGCAGTCCGTCGCCCTGCGCCTGATCTGCGAGCGTGAGGCTGCCATCGAAGCCTTTGTCGCGCAGGAATACTGGACGGTGGAAGCCGAGCTCGGCAAGGCAGACGGCCGCAATTTCACCGCACGCCTGACGCATCTGAACGGCAAGAAGCTCGGCAAGCTGGATATCGGTGCCGAGGCGCAGGCCTTTGCCGCCGCCGCGGCGATCGAAGCCGAGGGGCTCAATGTCATCGACATCCAGACCAAGCGGATTCGCGAAAACCCGAAGCCGCCCTTCACCACCTCAACGCTGCAGCAGGAAGCCTCGCGAAAACTCGGCTTTTCCGCCAGCCGCACCATGCAGATCGCGCAGAAGCTGTATGAGGGTGTGAATATCGGCTCGGAAACCACCGGTCTGATCACCTACATGCGAACGGACGGTGTCCAGCTCGGAAGCGAGGCACTCGCCTCGGTCCGTGGCGAAATCGGTCAACGCTTCGGCAACCGGTATCTGCCGAACAGCCCACGCATCTACAAGACAGCGGCCGCCAATGCTCAGGAAGCGCACGAAGCCATCCGCCCGACCGACATCAGCCGGTCCCCTGACGAGATCCGCAGCTATCTGGATTATGATCAGCAGCGGCTGTATGAGCTGATCTGGAAGCGCACCATCTCCAGCCAGATGGAGTCCGCCGAACTCGACCAGACAGCCATCGACATCTCCAACCGGTCGCAGAGCGTGACGCTGCGTGCCAGTGGCCGTGTGGTTGTTTTCGACGGCTACCGTTCGGTCTATCAGGAAGGACGGGATTCCGCCTCTGACGCGCCGGCAACCGACGAGCGCGATGAATCAGGCATCCTGCCGGCTGTGGATCGCGGCGAGGCGCTGGCGACCCGCAAGGTCACCCCCGAGCAGCATTTCACACAGCCGCCACCACGCTTCACCGATGCCAGTCTCGTCAAGGCGATGGAAGAGCTCGGCATCGGACGCCCCTCGACATACGCCTCGATCATCCAGGTCCTCCAGGACCGCACCTATGTGGTCAAGGACCGCGGCAAGTTCATTCCACAGGACCGTGGCAGGCTTGTTGTCACATTCCTGAACAATTTCTTCGCGCGCTATGTTGAATATGACTTCACCGCGAAACTTGAGGGCCAGCTTGACGAGGTGTCCGATGGCAAGCTTGACTGGAAGACCCTGCTGGCGCGCTTCTGGCGGGACTTCAAGACGGCTATCGACAGCACCACGGAACTGACCATCACAAATGTCATCGATGTTCTGGACGAGGAGCTTGGTCCGCATTTCTTCAAGAAGGATGACGATGGCGCGCTGATGCGGAGCTGCCCGAATTGCCAGGGTGGCCGGCTTGGTCTGCGGCTTGGCAAGTTCGGTGCCTTTATCGGGTGCTCCAACTATCCAGAATGTAAATTCACCCGGCAGCTGGTGACTAATGGCGAGGATTCGCAGGCAGAGGCCGGCGTCGTCGGCGACCGGCATCTCGGCGATGATCAGGATAGCGGATTGCCGGTCTATATCCGCAATGGCCCTTACGGGCCCTATGTGCAGCTTGGCGATCCAGAAACAAAGAAGCCAAAGCGCTCGTCACTTGCCAAGGGCATGGCGGCGGCGGCGGTTGATCTGGAAACGGCGCTGAAATTGCTGTCCCTGCCGCGCGATGTTGGCACACACCCGGAAACCGGCGATATGATCCAGGCCGGGCTTGGCCGCTATGGCCCCTACCTGAAATATCAGGGGAGCTTCACCAGCCTGAAAGATGATGACGACCTTCTGGAGATCGGCCTGAACCGGGCGGTCGACCTGCTGGCGGAGTCGGCAAAGAAACGCGGCCGCCTTCTTGGTGAGCATCCATCCGGTGGCGAGGTGCATCTGAAGGCGGGGCGTTTCGGTCCCTATGTCGAGCATAACAAGCTTCGTGCCACCCTGCCGCGCGGTACAGACATGGCCGAGATTGATCTCGATCAAGCCATCGCGCTTCTGACCGCGAAGGCTGCGAAGGGCGGTGGCACAGCGAAGAAGGGTGCGGCCAAAAAGGGTGCGGCCAAGAAAAAAGCCGCCAGCAAGGGTGCCGCCAAAAAGGCGACTTCAAAAAAGGCCGCCTCGTGAGCGGGGATGACGGCTTACCATCCGATCAGGCTATCCTTGAGTTCATTGACGGATGCGAGACCCCGCCGTCTGTAAAGGAAGTGGCGCGGGCCCTTGACCTTCCGCAGGAGTTGCGCGCACCACTTCGTCGCCGCCTGAAGTCACTTGCCGAACGCGGCTCCATTGCCAGACAGGCTGGCCGCCGCGTCGCCAGCCCTGACTCACTTCCCGAAGTCACCGTTGTCATCATCCGCAAGGTTGACCGTGACGGATCTCTGCTGGGGGTTCCCGCGATCGAGGTTGACGGCACACCGCCCTCCATCCGGATTTTCCCGGACCGTCGCGGTGGCCGGGCCCCACGCGCCGGCCAGCAGGTGCTGGCGCGGCTTCGGCGGGTCAGTGGCGCGCGCTATGAGGGCAAAGTCATCCGGGTTCTGGAAACCGTTCAGCGCCGCCTGTTCGGCACCGTCGTCGCCGGGCGTGGCGGGTTGATCCTGCAACAGGCCGCACGCGGCGCGCGCGACACAATCATGCTCGAGAAGAACGGCGACATTCCTTGTGAGGAAGGTGATCTTGTCGAAGCGGAATTGCTGCCGCGACGCGGTCATCTCGCCAAGACGGCGCGCGTGATCGACAATATCGGCCCAGCCAAGTCCCCGGGGGCGTTTTCTGCGCTGGCGCTTGCCGAATTCGAAATCCCTCACGATTTCGACGAGGCAGCGATTGCCGAAACCGACGGCATGAAAGTGCCACCAGCAAAAGGGCGGAACGACCTTCGCGACCTTCCCTTCGTTACGATTGATGGCGCCGATGCCCGCGATTTCGATGATGCCGTTCTTGCCGAGCCGCGTGATGCCGGTGGCTGGATCATCCGCGTTGCGATCGCCGATGTGGCACATTATGTCCGCCCGGGGACGGCGCTTGACCGCGAGGCGCGCCGGCGTGGCAATTCTGTCTATCTTCCTGACCGCGTCGTGCCAATGCTTCCCGAAGCGCTGTCGAATGACCTCTGCTCACTCCGCCCGAAGGAGCCGCGCGCGGCGATGGTGGCGGTGATGACCATCGAGGCAAATGGTGAGATGAGTGCGCACAGGTTCGAGCGCGCCCTGATCCGCTCGGCGGCGCGGTTGACCTATGATCAGGTGCAGGCCTGGCATGAAGGCCGGCACGACGAGGCCGGCATCGACATCGACGACAGCATCCTTGCCAACCTGTTCGGGGCCTGGCAGGCCCTTGATGCGGCGCGTCAGGCGCGTGAACCGCTGGCGCTGAACCTCAAGGAACGGCGCGTGTTGCTTGACAAGGACGGTGCGCCTGAGGCGATCGTACAACGCGCACAAAGTGGCTCGCAGCGTCTGATCGAGGATTACATGATCGCCGCCAATGTCGCGGCGGCGCAGACCCTGACAGGCGTTGGTCGCCCCTGCGTGTTTCGGGTGCATGATCAGCCCGACCCGGAAAAGATGGATGCCCTGCGTGACCTTGCCAACGCGGTTGGCGCGAAGATGGCCCGCGGCCAAGTGCTGCGACCGCGGCAGTTCAACACGCTGCTGGCACATGTGAGCGACACACCGGATGAAACCATGGTCAACGGAGCGGTGCTGCGAAGCCAGGCGAAAGCCGTGTACAGCATCGAGAATATCGGCCATTTCGGGCTGTCGCTGAACCAGTATGCGCATTTTACCTCGCCTATCAGGCGCTATTCGGACCTTCTGGTGCATCGCGCGCTTGTCGATATGCTGGCTGGCAAAACCCTGCCAAAGGACGGGTTGGGCGGTGTCGCCGCCATCGATCTGATCGATGTCTGCACGCATATTTCCGAGACCGAGGCCCGCGCCGCCTCTGCCGAACGTCGTACCATTGACCGGTTCGCCGCGGCGTTGTTTGCTGACCAGCAGGGCAAGGTGGTAAAGGGCGCAGTGGTCGGAGTGACCGGCGCCGGTGCCTTTGTCAGCCTTGGCGACGGAGCCGCCGACGGATTCCTTCCCTCGCGCACCCTTCCCGATGACTATTATGTTCTCGACGGTTCCGGTATGCGCATGGCCGGCCGCCATAACGGGCTGTCGATCGGCATCGGTGACTCTGTTGATGTGCTGGTGGTTGAAGTCACGCCGGTGAATGGCGGCATCCTTCTATCCTATGTCGATGGCGGCAAGGCCGGCAAGTCTGGCAAGACCGGCAAG
>JAYOST010000039.1:0-12627 GCA_038139365.1 Alphaproteobacteria bacterium | reverse complement strand
TGTCGGCATTGTAATGGTCGAGAATGGATCTGACCTTGCGGGTGATCTTCATGGGGTGCTCTCCGCGGCTTGTGAAGTTGACACCCTGGACAGGTTACGACGACACCGTCGCGGCAACGCAACCAGGGATATCCTCCGGCCGACGACACCCCCTTCACATGATAAAAGACATATGAGCCGCCGGTTATGACTTCACATATAGTCAGCCATACGCTTTTGCGCCACAGGAAATTGAGGCCTGTGCCAGCAAGGTGGGGAGCGTATGGGGCGGTTCTGTCAGGAAATGGCTTTCAGGCCGGCTTCCATCGCGCCAAGGACGGCGTCGATATCCGCCTCATCGATGATCAGCGATGGCGAGATGATCACATTCGGGCCTGACACCCGGATCAGCGCCCCTGCTTCATAGGCGGCTTTCTGCATCTTCAGCGCCAGCTTGCCATCAAGCGGGGTCTTGCTGTCGCGGTCGGCGACAAGCTCCATCGCGGCCATCAGCCCGTGGCCGCCCCGTACATCGCCGATCACTTCATAGCTTTCGGCAAGGCTGCGCATGCCGGCGAACAGCTGCGTTCCGCGCGCGGCCGCGTTGGTGACTACATCGAGGCGGCGGGTCTCAGCCAATGCCGCAAGTGCCGCCGCCGCGCCGACCGGGTGGCCGGAATAGGTATAGCCATGGCCGATGGCGGCGGTGCCGGAACTGTCGGCCTCAAAAGCATCGGCGATACGGTCATTGATCATTGTTGCGCCAAGCGGGAAATAGCCGCTGGTGATCGCCTTGGCGATGCACATCATGTCGGGCTGCACACCCCACAGACGCGATCCGCTCCAGGCCCCGGTGCGCCCGAAACCGGTGATCACCTCGTCCGCGATCAGCAGGATCCCGTGCCGGTCACAGACTTCGCGGACCATCGGCATGAAGCTCTCATGTGGCGGGATCACCCCGCCCGCCCCCAGGATCGGCTCCATGATGAAGGCGGCGATGGTGCCGGCTCCCTGAAAGCGGATCTCGTCCTCGAGCGCGGCGATGCATGATCTGGCCAGCGCCGCCGGGTCGGTCTCGTTGAACGGGTTGCGATAGGTGTAGGGCGCCGGAATATGGAAACAACCGGCCAGAAGGGGTTCGTACTGGGTTCGGAAATTGGCGTTGCCATTGACGCTGGCCCCACCGAAATGGGTGCCGTGATAGCCTTTTTTCAGGCTCAGGAACTTGGTTCGTGATGGCTCGCCATTCACCTTGTGATACTGGCGCGCCAGACGAAGCGCCGTTTCCACAGAATCCGACCCACCCGAGGTGAAGAAGGCACGCGCCATACCGTCCGGCGCGAAGAAATCGACCACCTCATGCGCCAGCCGGATCACCTTGTCGTTGGATACCCCGCGAAATATGTTCGCGTAGGGAAGCTCGGCGAGCTGCGCGGCGATAGCCTGTTTCACCGGCGCGCAGGAATAGCCGAGATTGACGTTCCATAGTCCGCCAACGGCGTCGATCGCCTCATGGCCGTCAATATCGGTGACCCTTACGCCCTGACCACCTGTCAGAATAACCGGCAGGTTGGCCTGGCTTTCAGCCGGGTGCGCCATCGGATGCCATACCTGGCGCGCATTCATCTCACGCAGGAAATTATCGTCGAAACTGTTGCTTTCCGGCATCTCGCACTCTCCCCAAGCCGCTTGTCACCACGTGGCGCGGCCCCTCAAACTTTGTGCATTCAAGGCTGATGGTCAATGATTTTCCAAACAGGGTGGTGGCGTCTAGAACACCCGGCGATAACGTGAGGTCTCGAACGGTGTGACCTGTTGCCAGAAAAACTCCAGTTCACGCTCCGCCTGCTGCAGCCAGACCTCGTGCTGGTCATCGCCAAGCACACCGCGAAGCCAGTCGGAACCGCGGGCAAGGTCAATCGCCTCGGCAAGTTGCAGCGGGATCGGCGGGGCGTTGTCGTCATCATAGGCGTTGCCATGTGTCATCGGTCCCGGCTCCATCCTGCCCTCAAGACCGTCAAGGCCGGCGGCGATATCGGCGGCCATCATCAGATAGGGGTTGCAGTCTGCCCCGGCGTCGCGCTTTTCGACGCGCACGGCTGACGGGCTGCCCTCGATCACGCGCAGCGCGACGGTCCGGTTGTCCAGTCCCCAGCTGGCGTTGGTCGGGCAGAAACTCTCACGCTGGCGGCGGCGATAGGCATTTACTGTGGCCGCCCCGCAGATCGAGGATTCAGCCATCCGGTGCTGCATGCCGGCAAGGAAATGGCGACATTTGTCATTCATCCGCGCGCCATCGGCGAAGATGTTGTCACCCCCGGACCAGAGCGAATAGTGGAGATGAAAGCCGTTGCCGCTTTCCTTCAGGAACGGTTTCGCCATGAAGGTGGCGTCATAGCCGTGGCGCGCTGCCAGCTGCTTCACCAGGCCACGGAACATCACCACACGGTCGGCTGCGAGAAGGGCGCTGTCATAGCGGATATTCACCTCGACCTGACCGGCGGCATATTCCGGGTTCGATTGTTCGATCGGAATGCCCATGGCGCCGATCTGTTCGCGGATCGGCCCAAGCACCGGCTCCAGCTCGGCGGCGCGGACAAGGCCATAGCAATCATTTCCCTGGTCCCGTGGCAGACCCGTTTCAGGGTCAAGAAGATAGAATTCCAGCTCGGTGCCGACCTGGATCTCGATCCCCAGCGCCGCGGCGCGCTCGATCTGGCGGATCAGCGCCTGGCGTGGATCAACCGAAAGCGGGGCATGATCCATACCCTCGGCACGGGCGAAACACATCGCCACACCGGGCTCCCACGGCACCGCCACCACCGCATGAAGCGGAAAGACATGACAGTCGGGAAAGCCGTTCTCAAACCCGACCACCGGCGTCTCCCAGATGTCACAGGTCATGTCCATGGTGAACAGTGACATCGCCATCGCATTGCCTGACTCGCAGATGCGCTGCCATTGCGATGCCGGGATGCGCTTGCCGCGCAACAATCCGTTCATGTCGCCAAGGCCAAGGGTGACAGTATGGGTGCCTTCGGGAAGCGGGAATTGCGGGTCGCTCACGATGTTGTCCATTCTTTGCTTGCCATCCGGCGGGACAGCGTTTTGTGCCGCAGCTGCGGCTTGACAGCGCCCGCCTGCCTGCCGAGACTCCTGACCGTGATTGCGGCACAAGACAGGTCGCTGGAGCAGGCAGCTGGCGCGAATCCAGAGATGCAAACATAGGCTGACCTGCAATGCAAGCCGGCGACCCCACGGACAGGTGCTGGTGATGAAAATGGGGGAGATGGCAGGATGACCGATGACGTCACCATTCTGGTGATCGGCACCTTCGACACGAAATCGGATGAGCTGTTCTATCTTCGCGGCCGGATCGAAGCCCAGGGCGGCAACGCGATCTGCATGGATGTCAGCGTGCTTGGCGATGCATCCATGCCTGTCGAGATCGACAAGCACGAGGTGGCTGCTGCGGCTGACAGCAGCATTGAGGCCGCCGCTGCGGCAGGTGACGAGAACAGCGCCATGCAGATCATGGCGCGTGGGGCGGCGGCGCTTGGCGCGCGTCTTCACGCAGAAGGCCGCATTGATGCCATGGTGGCGATCGGCGGGACGATGGGCACCGATCTGGCGCTGGACTGCGCGCGCGCCCTGCCGACGGGCGTGCCGAAGGTGATTGTGTCGACCGTCGCCTTCTCGCCGTTGATCCCGGCTGACCGGTTGGCCCCGGATGTTCAGATGATCCTGTGGGCCGGTGGCCTGTACGGGCTTAATTCGCTTTGCCGGTCTGCGCTCAGCCAGGCGGCAGGAAGTGCCGTCGGTGCTGCACGCGCAGCAAGCCCGCCTTCATCGGAGCGGCCGGTGATCGGCATGACCAGCCTTGGCAGCTCCTGCCTTTCCTACATGAAATTGCTGAAGCCGGCGTTGGAATCGCGGGGCTTCGAGGTGGCCATTTTCCATGCCACCGGCATGGGCGGCATGGCGTTTGAAGCGATCGCCGCCGAAGGCGGTTTTGCCGCGGTGATGGATTTCGCCCTGTCGGAGGTCGGCAATCTGTATGCCGGGTCGGTGGTGAACAGCGGCGAGAGCCGTTTGCGGAGTGCCGGCGCGGCAGGTGTGCCGCAGATCATCGCCCCTGGCTGCCTTGACCTGATCGACTTCGCCGGCTGGCAGGACATACCGGCACGTTTCACCGACCGGCCGTTCCACGCCCATAACAGGCTGATCAAATGTTCCGCCTTCAACAGTGAGGAACGCCGCGAAACCGCGCGTTTCGTTGCTGAACGTCTGGCCGGAGCAACCGGCCCAACGACGTTCATTCTGCCGGTTGGCGGCATCGAGGCGTGGGACAAGCCAGGCGAGCCAGCGCATGACCCGGACGGTCTTGCCGCGTTCTGTGACGAGATCCGCAAGGTGATCCGACCGCCGGTCACCCTTGTCGAGACGTTCGCCCACATCAATGACCAGACCTTCGCCGATACCGCCCTTGCCATCCTTGATGGCTGGATCGCGGATGGCACAGTGTCTGCCGCAAACGCCGGGTGAAGGCCCGACCCCAGAGGAGAGATTTCATGACTGACAGCTACCTTGCCCTTCTCGGCACCAAGGGCGGACCTTCGGTGCGGCCAAAATCCACGATGCCGACCTCCAGCCTGCTATGCCTTGACGGGCGGCTGGTGGTGGTGGATTGCGGCCTTGGCGTGACCCGAGGGCTGGTTGATCAGGGCATGAAGCTTGAAGCGCTGTCGCTCATCTTCATCACCCATCTCCATTCCGACCATTATCTGGAGTTGGGCCCGCTGATCCACACCGCCTGGACGACTGGACTGAAGACCCCCGTGGTCGTTTATGGCCCGGCCGGGCTTGAGGCGTACTGGCAGGCCTTCTTGACCTCGATGGCGGCCGATATCGTGCTGCGGGTTGAGGATGAGGGGCGGGTCGATCTGGCCGGTCTGATCGAATTCCGTACCATCGATGCCGGCCCAGTGCATCAGGAAGAGGGGCTGGATGTCACCGCGATGCGGGTGGTGCATCCGCCGCTGGTTGATTGTTTCGCGCTGCGCTTTGCCGGCGCCCGGCGCACGGTGGTGATGTCGGGGGACACCGCCTATCTGCCTGAGCTTGCCGAATTCGCGCGCGGCGCCGACCTGCTGGTCCATGAGGCCATGCTAGAGGCGGCACTGCCGGCGCTGGTGGCGCGGGTCGGCACCTCGAACGACAAGCTGATGAAGCATCTGACGCGCTCGCATACCACCGCCGGGGACGCGGCGCGGATTGCTGCCGCTGCTGGTGTCGGGGCATTGGCGCTGAACCATCTCATCCCTTCGGATGACCCGGATTACACACCGGATGACTGGCACGCGGCGGTGTCACCGCATTGGTCGGGCGCCTTTCATCTTGGCCGCGACGGGCTGCGAATCCCGCTCTAGTCGGCGGTCACGCCGGTCGGCACCGGCACCCCGTCGATGACAAGCTTCGGGCCGACCCCGACGCCGATCAATTCCGGTCGTTCGGCCAGATAGGCGCCGATGCCGGGAAGCGCGCGCATCGCCTCGGCGAATTCATGAAGGCGCGGGAGATCGACGAGGATCGATTCGTCGAGGAAATGCGACAGGTCGATGTGGTGGAAAGCGGCAAAGTCACAGAAACAGGGCGTCTTGCCAAGGAAGAACGGACCGTCTTGGCGTGCCAGCAACCGTTCGAAATCCGCAAAGCGGTTCGACAGGGCTGGCAGGCAGCTCTCGGCGGCTTCGCGGAAGGCATCACCGGTTCTGAAATTCACCACCGGGTTCAGCGGCATGAACAGCTCATGCGCGCCTTCGAACACCTCGTCGGCAAGCGCCGCCTGGATCGAGTCGGTCGGCATCAGGTCCAGCCGCCGTGCCAGATATCGCATGATCGCGCCGGTCTGCGTGATCCGGGTGCCATCTTCGGTCACCAGCATCGGCAACTGGCGGTAGGTGGCCTCGCTTTTTGCCTCCGCCCATGGCCTGCCGAAATAATCCCACCCCATGGCATAGTGGTATGGGTGGTCGCGATAGCGCAACATCATCTGCGGTGCCTCGGCAAGCGCGCGCATCTTGAAATAGACAAGGGTCAGATCAGTCATAACGGTCTCCGGTCTTTATAGGCTGTGGCAGAAAACAGGTTGTGCAGGCGTCGATGTCAGAGATGGACATCGTGAAGGATGATGCCGCGTGACGGCACGATGATCGAGGAAACGCCGGCACGCTCTTTCAGCTTCGCCTCGGCCTCGCGGAACAATTCCTGGCAGGCGATGAAAGCCTTCTCATCCTGATACTCCCAGAGATTGCCAAGAATGAAGCTTCCTTCCTGGTTCCAGACCTGCGTGACCACCTGGCGGATCGCGCCGGCTTCCTTGAAGCGCGGCAGCATCTCGCCGATGATCTCCTGCCACTCGCGCTCGGCAAGCAGCATGTCCGGCTTTGACGCAAACTTCGATGTGATATAGCTCATCAGCTTGGGCTCCATCACAGCCTCCCTGATTGTCCAAGATCTCCCAATATGCTGATGGTGTCACAGGCAGAAGGCTAAATGCCAAATATTTCAGATATATCTAATTTTTGTTGGCGGAGCGATCGGCGCGGTAAACCTGCCCTTCACGTCATGGAAAAAATAAGTTGTCTCAAACCGCATTTACTAGGATGAAAATTTTATAAATCGGCCATTTATGTAGAAAATTAAAAATTTTTACCATTCTAAGCTGGTGTCAGAAGCTTTGAATGGTTAGTTGAAAGTCTCTGGCATTTGTTTCTTTGCGCCAGCCTTCCATCCCGATTCTGAGGAGACTGACCATGGTGCTTCGCATCAATGACATCGCGCCGGATTTCACGGCGCAGACAACGCAGGGCGAGATCACCTTCCATGACTGGCTCGGCGACAGCTGGGGTGTGCTGTTCTCGCACCCCAAGGATTTCACCCCGGTCTGCACCACCGAGCTTGGCGCCCTAGCCGGACTGCATGATGAATTCACCCGCCGCGATGTCAGGGTGATCGGCCTGTCTGTCGACCCTGCCGATGACCATGCGCGCTGGCTGTCCGACATTGGAGATGTGACCGGCCATGTGCCGGCCTATCCGATCATCGCCGATACCGACCTTGCGGTGGCAAAGCTCTATGACATGCTTCCCGCCGCCGCTGATGGCGGGTTCGAAGGCCGCACGGCGGCCGACAATGCGACAGTGCGGGCGGTGTTCGTTGTCGGACCCGACAAGCGGATCAAGCTGCAGCTGACCTATCCGATGTCGACGGGGCGCAATTTCGCCGAGCTTCTTCGTGTCATTGATTCGCTGCAGCTCACGGCGGGCCACAAGGTGGCGACACCTGCCGACTGGCAGAAGGGGGATGATGTGATCATCCTTCCAGCGGTTTCCGACGAAGAGGCGGGAAGTCTGTTCCCCGACGGGTGGGAGACGGTGAAACCCTATCTGCGGCGGGTGGCTGACCCGTCTTGACAGCTGCCCGGTTTTTCAGGTTTCTGGGAGGGTGACAACCCGGCGGGAGGCCTCTTTTGTGACCAGCAGACCTGTCGTGACATCGGCCTGTGATGATGCCGACGTCGCCCTCATTGAATCGCGCCTGGCGACGGTGCCGGACAGTAGGTCGGTGGCCGGGTTTGTCCCCGGCCCCGGAATCGAGAGGCTGGCGCTGCGCTTTGACATTGAGGCGTTGCGCGGCGCGCTTGCAGACTGTCTTCGCCGTTCAGACTTCATGGGCGGTATGCAGGATGAGGGGTTTGCCGCGCTGCCGCTGACGCAGCGCCCCGGCCAGACGGAATGGACCGAAAATGACCTGTCAGGCCGCTACTGGCTTCGCGGCGATGACCGCTATGTCGAGGAGGCGCGTGAGGATCTTGTGCCGGAGATCGATTTCAGCGAGTTCAATCCGGCGTTCTCCGGCACCTATTTCGAGCATGTTCATGAAGAGCTGACCCGCCGGTTTCCCATCGGGCGGATGCGGGTGCTGTCAAAGGGCCTTTACAACTGCAACTCCTGGCATCGTGACCCGGAGCCACGGCTTCACATCCCGATCCTGACGAACCCGGGGTCGCTGTTTGTGGTGAACCACCATGTGACGCATCTTCCCGCCGACGGGTCGGTCTATTTCACCGATACGCGGGGCTATCACACGGCACTGAACGGTGGTGACACGCGCCGCGTCCATATTGTTGCCGCGCTTGCCTATCCGCCAGTGACCAGCTGACAACAGGTGGCTTTCGGGGGCGGGATCAGCCGCCGCCGAGAAGTTCTTTCACCTCGCGGTGGCATTCGATGACGTGATCATCACCATCCACGCGGCGCGGTGGGGCGGTGGTATCGCAGGTGCCCTCGATTGCCAGCGGGCAGCGCGCAAAGAACGGACAGCCGATATCGGTCAGTTCGACACCGCCGCTCATGCCGGTGATTGTCTCCTGGCTGGAAATGGTCTCCTCGAGCCATCCTGTGCGCATCTCTGGTACCGAAGAGATCAGCAGCCGCGTATAGGGATGGTAGGGCGGTGACAGGACCTTGTCAGCGGGGCCCTGCTCGGCGACCCGGCCAGCATAGAGAACGACAATCTCATCGGCGAAAGAGGCCACCGTCGACAGGTCGTGACTGATGAAGACAAAGGACACCCCGGTGTCGCGGCGCAGCGATTTCAGCAGCTCGATCACATTTGCCCCGACAATGGTGTCGAGCGCAGAAGTCACCTCGTCACAGAGCACCACCTCGGGGTCGGCGGCAAGCGCGCGGGCCAGGCTGATCCGCTGCTTCTGACCGCCGGACAATTCATGCGGGTAGCGATCGGCGAAGGGTGGCGGCAGCTCCACCATCTCGAGAAGCTCGTTGATCCTGTCTCTTTTCGCGGCGCCAGTCAGCCCACCATAGAATTCCAGCGGCCGGCCAATGATATCCTTGATCCGCTGGCGTGGATTCAGAGCGGTGTCGGCCATCTGATAGACGAACTGCACTTTGCGAAGCTCTTCACGCGAGCGCTGTCTGAGGTTGGGTGCGATCGGTGCGCCATCCAGTGTCAATGTGCCATCGCTTGGCGGCAGCAGCCCGGCAAAGACACGCGCGAGGGTGGATTTGCCACATCCGGATTCGCCAATGATGCCGACAGTCTTGCCGCGTTCGATGGCGACATTCACGTCACGCAGAACCATCGTCTGTGGCTGGCCATTCGCGCCCTTGCCATAGCCGGCGTCGACAGCCTTTGCCTCCAGCGCCGGCGCGTCGCGCATATGCTCATGGTTGCTGGCCTCGCCAAGGCCGGCCTTGGGAAGCGGCTTGATCGCGCCCATCAGGCGTTTCGTGTAGGGATGCTCGGACTTGTTGATAATGGTCTCGACGGGGCCGGCTTCCTTGATCTCACCATTATAGAGAACGACGATGTGGTCGGCGATCTGGGCCACCACGGCAAGGTCGTGGGTGACGTAGATGGCGGCCGCGCCTTCTTCCTTGATCACCGTCTTGAAGGCCTTCAGCACCTCGATCTGGGTGGTCACGTCAAGCGCGGTTGTCGGCTCGTCCAGAACCAGCAGATCGGGTTCGCCGCACAGCGCCATCGCTGCCATCAGGCGCTGCAGCTGGCCGCCGGATACCTGATGCGGATAGCGTGACCCGATATTTTCCGGATCGGGAAGTTCGAGCGCGCGATAAAGGGACAGGGCCTTGGCGTCGGCCTCGGCCTGGGTCTTCGAGCCATGCAGGATCGGGGCTTCGGTGACCTGTTCATTGATCAGGATCGACGGGTTGAATGTGGCGGCTGCACTTTGCGCCAGATAGGCGACCCGCTCGCCGCGTATCGGGCGCAGCTGCTCAGTCGACATCTTGGTCACGTCCTGGTCCAGAAGGCGCGCCTCGCCACCGGCAAATTTCAGACCGGGCTTGCAAAAGCCGAGCGCCGAAAGCGAAATCGTCGTCTTGCCGGATCCCGATTCACCGATCAGCGCGACAACCTCGCCGCGCCGCACCTTGAAATCCACGCCCTTGACGATGGGAAGCTCCGAGCCATCATCACGGATCGCATTGATCTTCAGATCACGCGCCTCGAAGATCACATCATTCGAATCTGGATTTCGCGCCATGGGTTACAGCCTCTTCGAGAGCTTGCCGCCGCTATGCGCGGAGATGTCATCGACGACCAGGTTGATGGCCACGGTGAGTGTGGCAATTGCAAGCGCCGGGGCCAGCACCGGAATGACCGACGCGCCATAGGACAGGGCCCCCAGATTTTCGCGCACCATCGATCCCCAGTCGGCCTGTGGCGGCTGCACGCCAAGTCCGAGGAAGCTCAGGCTGGAAATGAACAGGATCACATAGATCAGGCGCAGGCCGAAATCGGTCATCAGCGGCATCGCCGCGTTTGGCCAGATTTCACGGGTAATGATCCACCAGCGTCCTTCGCCGCGCACCCGCGCCGCCTCGACGAAATCCATCACCATGATTTCCTGACCGAGCGCGCGCGCCAGGCGGAACACCACAGTGGCATAAATCACCCCGGCGGTGATGATCAGCACCGGGATGGAGGAGCCGACCGCGGCGACCACGACAAGGCCGAGCATGATGGTCGGCAGGCTGAGGAAGGCGTCGTTGATGCGGCTGATGATCATATCGACCCGTGGTGTCGAAATCGCCGCGCCGATACCCATCACCACACCGATGAAATAGGCCAGAAGCGTTGCCGCGAAGGAAATCCCGATGGTCCGGCCAGCACCAAACATCAGGCGGCTGAGAACATCGCGATCGCTTTCATCGGTGCCAAGCCAGGCCCCCGGCCGCGGCATCTGGAATTCCGAATAATCATCCGGGAAGGGAAGTTCATTCTCGCCAAGCGGCGCCAGATATGGCCCGAAGATGGCGATGAACACCCAGAAGCCGACAATGCAGATCCCGAGCCAACCGGTCCAGGACGGCCGGTAGCGTGAGGATGGCGCGGAATCGGGAAGCTCGTCAAAGCTGACGCCGGCATCATAGGGGGCGACGTAATGATCGGCTTTCGATGACGCTGTCTTTGCCGGGGTCATTTCGGGTGCCTCAGTCGCGCATTCGAGGCAAAGGCCGCGATGTCTGCGATCAGCATGAGGATGACATAAGTGAGGCAGAAGATCATGCCGAGACCCTGGATCAGGATATAGTCACGTGTCTGCACGCCCTGCACGATCAGTGTCGCCAGACCGTTATAGCCGAAATAGACCTCGACGACGATCACGCCGGTGACAAGATAGGCCAGGTTCAGCGCCACCACATTGACGATCGGGCCGATGGCGTTCAGCAGCGCATGCCGGAAGATGATCCGCTTGCGCGGCACACCCTTCAATATCGCCATCTCGATATAGGGCGAGCTCATCACATTCAGCACGGCGGCACGGCTCATCCGGATCAGCTGCGAGGCGATGACGAAACACAGCGTGGTAATAGGCAGCGCGAAATGTGAGATCAGCTCGAACAATCCCTTGCCCTCGATCGAGCCGACAACAATGGCGTTGCCGATGCCGAGCACAAAGACAAACAGAATCACCAGCAGCGTCGCGGTGAAGAATTCGGGCGCGGCGACAAGCGACACCGAGACCAGCGTCAGCGCGCGGTCGTAAAGTGTGCCGGGATACATCGCCGCCATGATGCCGAGCGCCAGCGAGATCGGTACGCCGATGGCGGCGGTGAGCACCGAGACAAAGACAGTGTTCTTGTAGCGGTCGGCAATCAGGTCGGTGATCGGGACATCACTGGCAAGCGAGGTGCCGAGATCGCCACTGATAAAGTTCCTGAGCCAGGTAAGATATTGCACGATATAGGGCTGGTCGAGGCCAAGGCGTGCCCGGAAAGCGGCGACATTTTCCGGCGTCGCCGACTGGCCAAGACGGATCTGCGCGGCGTCGCCCGGCAGGATCTTGGTGCCGAAAAAAATAACAATGGATACGGCAAGAACCGTGACCAGGCCGATGCCGATACGCTTCAGGATCAGGATCGTCATGTCCGTGAATCCGCCTTGCTAGGAAACAGGCCCCGCTGGAATGCGGGACCTGTCCTTTTGGTGTGGATCAGGCGTCGTCGCGCCACAGGGTGACAGGTGCCTCAGCGCCGCCAAAATTGTTCAGCGGCACATAGGTCAGGCCTTTCACCTTGTCGGATACGGCGTCGACATAATTCCGGTAGAGCGGAATGATGCTGCCGTTGTCGTTGTGAATCTTCTCCTGAAGCGTGTGGTACATTTCCTTACGCTTGGCAGGATCGGTCACACCACGGACCTCGACGAGGGTCTTGTCGAATTCTGGGTCCTGGTGATAGGTCTCGTTCCAGGCAGCGTCCGACTTGAAGGCGAGCGTCATCATGATGTTCGCCGTCGGGCGCATGTTCCAGGACACGACGCACATTGGCGCCTTCAGCCATACAGCGCCCCAGTAGCCATCGGTGGTCACCTTCTGGACGTCGATGTTCAGTCCGATTTTTGCGGCCTCACGCTGCAGGAACAGACACTGGTCGATGGCACCCGGCGCCACTTCGGCGGCGACGATCGGAACAGTGGTGTTGCCGATGCCGGACTTCTCGAAGTGGAACTTCGCCTTGTCCGGGTCGAGCGGACGCTGCGGAATGTCCGGGCTGTGGTCGAAATAGGCCGGTCCGATCGGATGGTCGTTACCAAGCG
>JAYOST010000038.1:0-12838 GCA_038139365.1 Alphaproteobacteria bacterium | reverse complement strand
AAGGTGCTCAGCCTCGCAGGGATCAGCGGTGTTGCGCAATGCAAAATTGCGCTTCTTTCACCCAATAGAAGACCCGTTGTTTTTACCGGTTGCGCCAAAGCCGGTGGCGGGGTGAAATATCGCTACCCGATACAGCAACTCCAGACCGTTTTTTCGTGCCAGACCCAGCAACATCAACCGCCTCGATCCCGCCCGGCAACCGCCGGGTCAGCGGGCTCAGCCTGTTTCAGGCCATGGCTGGCGCACCGCAAGGTGGTGCCGAGCTGTTCTTTGAACGGCTCGCAACATCATTCCACGACGCCGGTGTGCGGCAACGGCTGATGATCAAGCCGGCTGGCGGCCGGGCTGACCGGCTTGCAGCAGCCGGGATTGATGTGACCTCTTGCGGCTATTCACCGATACTTGCCGCGCTTCACCGGCGTCAACTCGCCGCCGGCATAGCTTCGAGCCGTGCCAATGTCATTCTCAGCTGGATGAATCGGGCGACATCCATGCTCCCGAAGACAAAAGTCCCGCATGTGGCCCGGCTTGGCGGATTCTACAAGCTGAAACATTACCGCAACTGTGACTGGCTGGTGGCAAATACACACGGCATAGCAGACTATCTTGTCCGTGAAGGCGTTCCGGCGGACCGGGTCCATCACCAGATCAATTTTGTGCCCGATGGCGCGAATGGTCCGGCCTTTGAAGGGCCGCAACATGGCGGACCGGTGATCGCAGCGCTGGGACGGCTTCACACGAACAAGGCATTCGATACGCTCATCCGGGCCTTTTCCGGAATAGATGAGGGCACCTTGTGGATTGCCGGAGACGGGCCGGAACGGGCGAGGCTGGAAGCGCTGGCCGCCGAATGCGGCGTGGCCGGGCGCGTCGTGTTTCTGGGATGGCTGGACGATCCGCAGTCGGTGATCCGAGGAGCCGACATCTTTGTCTGCCCGTCGCGGCACGAACCGTTCGGCAATGTGATTGCCGAGGCAATGTCATGCGCAAGGCCGGTCATATCGACCCGCAGCCATGGCGGGGAAGAGCTTGTCGAGGATGGGGTGAACGGCCTGCTGGTGCCGATCGACGATGTTGCCGCAATGACCGACGCACTGGCGCAGCTTGCCAGTGACAGGACGCTTGCATCGAGGATTGCAGCTGGAGGCCGCGCCACATGGGCAGCAAGCCTGTCACCGGAGAAGGTAACGGCTGACTGGATCGAATTCCTGTCCGGAGTGGCTGCCTGATGTGCGGGATCGGCGGCTATTTCCTGAAAACGGGCGCAAGCGCGCCTGACGGTTTCCTTGACCGCATGGAAGCCGCGCTGGTGCATCGCGGCCCGGACGGCAGCGGCCGCTTCACCGATGACGGCGCTGGATTCGTCCATACCCGCCTGTCGATTGTCGACCTTGCGAAGGGTGCCCAGCCTTTCATTGCGCCACCGGATCACGGGGGCAAGGTTCTTGTCGCCAATGGCGAGATCTACAATCACAACGCGCTGCGTGGCGAGCTGTGCCAGGGATACAGCTTCACCTCCGGATCCGATTGCGAGACGGTCCTCGCGCTCTGGGCCCGGCAGGGCACCGGCATTCTGAACCGGCTTCGCGGCATGTATGCTGCCGCCCTGTACGACCCGAAAAGCGGCGAGGGTTTGCTGGTTCGCGACCCGTTCGGAATCAAGCCGCTCTACATCGCCGAAACTGGCTTCGGTATCGCCTTTGCCTCGGAAATCGCGGCGCTTCGTGCGGCGATGAACGAGACCGGCGATCCGGACCCTTTGCATGCCGCCTGCATCATCGACAGGCAGCACGCCCCGGACGACCTGCCGACCTTTGCCAACATCAGGCGCGTTGCGCCCGGCGAGACCCTCGTGATCTGCGGCGGCCGCATCACCGGGCGGCATTGTGATTCACCGCTCGACGCGCAATCTGCGGCATCGTCCAACCCGGACGCATTTGAAACAGCGCTTCATGACAGCGTTTCGGTGCATCTTATGGCGGATGTGCCGCTCGGACTGTTCTTTTCCGGCGGGGTAGATTCGTCCGCCATCCTTGCCGCGCTTGCCGATCTGCGGGCGCGTGACGGCAGTGGCGAGCCGATCCTGACCTATACCGTCAGATTTGACGCCAGACTGGACCGGGGCGGGGATGACGAGACAGACGCGGCCCGCGGTCTTGCCGCCGCCGAGGGTGCCGATTTCGTCGACGTTCCCTACGGCAAAGCGGATTTCCTGGCGGATGCCGGCATGGCAGCGCTTGCCTGCGACGACCCGGCAGCGGATTACGCCATTCTGCCGACGCTGCACCTTGCACGCCGTGCCGCCAGCGACGTCAAGGTCATCCTGTCGGGCGAGGGCGGCGATGAATTCTTTGCCGGATATGGCCGCTACCGGGCCGGCATGCGGCCCGTCGGGGCAAAATTTCCCACACGGCCCGGCGCGGCTCTTCGTGCAGGCCTGTTCCATAACGAGCTTGCATCGCAACTTGCCGCTCGATACCGGAAGTCGGCAGCAAAAATGCCCTCGATGATGACAAGGCTGACCGACCGTGACGGCGCGCTGGCAACGCTGCAACGACATGATATCGAGGACTGGCTGCCGAATGACCTGCTGATCAAGCTCGACCGCTGCCTGATGCGACACGGCGTTGAAGGGCGAACGCCCTTTGTAGACAGGCAGATGTCGGCCTATGGCTTTGCGCTGCCCGTCGCCGCCAAGATCGGTGATGGCGGAGGCAAGAGGCTGGTCAAATCATGGCTTGCCGAACGGATGCCCGATTGCAAGCCCTTTGCACGCAAACGTGGTTTTACAGTACCCGTCGGCAGCTGGATCGCGGGAGAATCATCGGTTCTGGGACCGCTGGTGGCATCCCAGCCCGGCATTGCCGCGGTGATGCGGCCAGAAGATGCGCGTTCGGTGATCGAGAATGCCGATGGCCGTGGCGGGCTGCTGGCCTGGCGTGTGTTGTTCTATGCGCTGTGGCATCAGGTCCATTGCCTAGGTGCCGATCCGCGGCAACCGCTTGCGGATATCCTGGCCGAAAAGGCCTGAACCGGACCAGAGTCCAGACCGCCTCAATCCGCCATTTCTACGCCGCCATTTCTACTCTGCCATGACGCCGTCTACCGGCAGCGCCGTGGTGAACTTGATTTCTTCCATGGCGAAGGATGAGGACACATCGGTCAGCTGCACTCTGCCGATCAGCGTGCGATAAAAGGCGTCATAGGCCGCCATGTCGGCGACGACGACACGAAGAAGATAATCGACCTCGCCGCTCATCCGGTAGAATTCCACAACCTCGGGCATGTCCGAAATCATGGTTGCGAAATTCTGCAGCCAGTCGGCATTGTGCTGGTCGGTCCGGACGGCAACGAAAACCGACATGCCGACACCGATTTTCTGGGGATCGAGCAGCGCCACGCGCTTGCGGATCACGCCGGTTTCCTCGAGCCGCTGAATCCGGCGCCAGCAAGGGGTCACCGACAGACCGACCTTGCGGGCGATCTCGGCAACAGGTTGTGCCGCGTTTTCCTGAAGAAGGGTAAGGATCTTGCGATCCGTCGCATCCATGGCTGCCATGTTGTCGGCCTTTCCGTGTAATCGGGCGGAACATACACAAATTCATTCCCAATTGCGACATGTTGCAAAAAATATTTTTAATTCTGATTCAAATTTCCAAGAAAATAGTAAATATTATCAGGTTTTGAGACTTTTTGATTGTGCCAGACCATGGCTTGATTTTCCGCCGGGCAGGCGGCAAGGTCGCGGCCATGACAAAACCCGGAACAGATGATGTGATTTCGCAGCCGCAGCCGCGCCTTCTCGCCGCCGCGGACTGGGCGGATTACGAGCTACTCGACAGCGGCAACGGGCTGAAGCTCGAACGTTTTGGCCGTTACAGCTTTGTCCGTCCGGAACCGCAGGCGATGTGGGCACCGCGACTTGGCGCAGACGCTTGGAAGGCCGATGGCAGATTCGTCCCGGGACAGGGTCGCGCCGAGGATGACGAGGAAGGTGGCGGCTGGACCCTGTCGCCTGACCTGCCTGAAGAGTGGCAGGTCGGGTATGACGGGCTGCGCTTTCTGGCGCGGCCGACGCCATTTCGGCATTTGGGCTTCTTTCCCGAACAGGCGCCGCATTGGCGCTGGTGCGCCGCACAGATCGCCAGCTTTGCCGAGCGTCACGGACGCCGGCCACGGATATTGAACCTGTTTGCATATTCCGGCATCGCCAGCCTTCACGCCGCGCAGGCAGGCGCCGAGGTCACCCATGTCGATGCCAGCAAGAAGGCCATCGCGCAGGCCTTCGAGAATCGCGACATCGCGGGCATGCAGGAGGCGCCGATCCGCTTTATTACCGAGGATGCGACACGCTTTGTCGAACGCGAAATCAGACGCGGCCGACATTATGACGGGATCATCCTCGACCCGCCAAAATACGGACGCGGACCAAAAGGCGAGCGCTGGCGCATCGAGACCGACCTGGTGCCGCTTCTGGATGGCTGCCGGCAGATCCTGTCGGACACGCCGCGCTTTCTGCTGCTGACCATCTATGCCATCCGTGCTTCATCGCAGGCAGCACATTATGCACTGTCGGGGATCATGGAAGGTTCTGGCGGCACAGTGTCTTCAGGGGAGCTGGTCAGCGTCGAGTCACAGCCAGACCCGCGGGTGATAGCACAAGCCAATTTCGCGCGCTGGGTTCCGGCGGATCAGGACTCCGCCGACGGCTAGCCGTCTTCGGGCGGGTGCCGCTGGCGCAGCGCTTCATACAGGGTGACGCCGGTAGCGACCGCAAGGTTCAGCGAATCCGACCGGCCCATCATCGGCATCCGGACAAGCTGTGTGCAGGCTTTCATCAGAGCAGGCGTCAGGCCGGCCTGCTCGTTCCCCATCAGCAGCATCAGCGGCCCGGCATAATCCACCTTGCGATAGTCGCGGCTGGCCGGCAACGCAGTCCCGACAATCTGCCCCGGCCATCCGGCCGCCAGCCTGAGGAAATCAGCCTCCGACATCTGCACCAGCTCGACATTGAACACCGCCCCCATAGAGGCGCGGACCGCTTCCACCGAATAGGGATCGGTGCAGTCGCCGATCAGAATGATGCCGCGCGCGCCAGTGGCATCGGCGGTGCGCATGATGGTCCCCAGATTGCCCGGGTCACGCACCCGGTCGAGGGCGATCCAGCATCTGTCTGCACCGGGACTGACAAGGTCCGGGGCCAGCCAGCGCTGTTCGAACGCGCCGAGCACCATCTGCGGATTATCCTTGCCGCTGATCCGCGACAACAGTGATTCGGTCATCGGAAGCGCGCGCCCGCCATCACGTTCCAGCGCCGCAAGAAGCGGCCGGATCATGCGATCGCCACCACGCCCGTCGAGAAAGGCAAGCCGGTGAAGATGCCAGCCAAGCTCCACCGCTTCGGTACAGGTTCTGGTGCCCTCGGCGAGGAACCACCCGGTCTGCCGGCGGTATTTGCGCTCATGCAGTGAACGGAGGCGTTTGACCTCGGCATTGCCGGCACTGGTGATGGGATCTGGCAAAGGCATTGTCATGCGCGCTGTGGTAGCAAAAAAGCCGCATTCACCCAAAAAAAAATTATTTCATTTCCGACTTTTTTCATCGTACAAAAAAATATGAAACATCTGACAGCGGTGTGTGTTCGCGCCACCACGTCAAAGATCAGGGGCCCCGGCCGATGAGCGTGCAGACCATCAAGTCATTGCTTCAGCATGATGACAGCGCCGCGCCACAGAAAATCGGATTTCTGTTGTTGAACGATTTCTCGATGCTGGCTTTTGCATCGGCGATCGAACCATTGCGCTCTGCCAACCGGCAGAGCAACAGCATGCTCTATGAATGGGTCATCGCCAGCCCTAGTGGCGAAGCGGCCGTCGCCAGCAACGGGGTCGAGGTTGCCTCGGACGGTGACACCTCGGTCCTGCAGGATTGCCGCATGGTGTTTGTCTGTGCCGGGGTGAATGTGCGCGAAAACACCGACCGCAATGTTCTGAACCTGGTGCGCCGGCTCGACCGTAACGGCGCGGTGATCGGCGCGATCTGCACCGGCACCTATGTGATGGCGGCCGCAGGCCTGCTCGAAGGCCGTCGCTGCACCATCCACTGGGAGAATATCGACGGGCTGGCAGAGGAATTCCCCGAGCTCGACATCACCAATGATCTGTTCGAGGTCGACGGCACCCGTGTCACCTGTTCTGGCGGCACAGCCTCACTCGACATGATGCTGAACCTGATCGCGCAGTCACATGGCGCGACACTCGCCGCCGAAGTATCGGACCAGTTCATTCATGACCGTATCCGCGAGCCCACCGACCGCCAGCGCATGGAACTGCGCTCGCGTCTCGGCGTCAGCCATCCCAAACTGCTGGCCGTGGTGAAGACGATGGAAGACAATCTCGAAGAGCCGCTTGCGCAGACAGACATCGCGCGCATGACGAATCTGTCGACACGCCAGCTGGAGCGGCTGTTCCGTAAATATCTGAACACAACGCCGACACGCTACTACCTGAACCTGCGGCTGGCACGGGCGCGGCATCTTCTGCGCCAGACCTCGATGTCGATCCTGTCGGTAGCGTTGGCCTGCGGCTTCGTCTCGGCCTCGCATTTCTCGAAATGCTATCGCGAATGCTACGGCCGCACGCCACGTGCCGAACGCGCGCCTGCCTAGCAGATAACAGAAATATTGATTATCCGGCCGCGGCCTTGATTGCCGTCAGCATACTGGCAAGGCCCGTCTTGCGGGTCGGCGACAGGTGAGAATCAAGTCCGATCTCGCCCAGAAACGTGGCTTCGGTATCGCGGATTTCTTCTGCCGTGCGCCCTGAATAGACCCGCAGCAGGAGCGCGATCAGCCCCTGAACGATGGCAGCGTCGGAACCGGCATGGAAGGTGATCTCGCCATTGTCAGTCTCGGCTGCGAAATGCACCACCGACTGGCACCCGCGAAGCCTGTATTCATCACTGGCATAATGTTCCGGCAAGGGCGGCAGGCGTCGTCCAAGGTCGATCAGAAGCTGGTAGCGGTCCTCCCAGTCATCCAGAAACCCGAATTCGTCGATGATCTCGCTTGCGGCGTCTGCGGCACGGTTCATGATGGGCCTATCCTGTAGAATAAATCCTGCAACGCGAAGGTCGTCCTTGCGTCACGCGCTGGCTGCGATATTGCGACGGCGGGCCAGAAGATCAAGAAGGCGGCTTGCCGCATCGGTCGAGCGCGTGCCCGGCGGGAACACGGCAGCGGCCCCGGCCGCCGTCAGCGCCGCGACATCACCCGGCGGAATGACGCCGCCGACGACAAGCTCGATATGGCGGCCCTTGCCGGCGTCAAGGCACTTGCGCAATGCCGGCACCTGGCTGAGATGTGCGGCCGCCAGCGTGGAGATGCCGACAGCATCGACATCTTCGGCAATCGCCATGTCATAGACTTCGTCCGGGCTGGCAAAAAGCGGCCCGATGGTGACGTCGAAACCGATATCGGCAAAGGCCGAGGCGATCACCTTCTGGCCACGGTCATGTCCGTCCTGGCCGAGCTTGGCAACAAGAAGACGCGGGGGCCGGCCTGTCGAAGCAATGAATTCGTCAACGCGCGCCTGAAGCATCTCCAGCTCGGCATCAGCTTTCATTCGCGCCTTCCAGACGCCGCGCACACCCTTGATCTCGGCCTTGTGGCGGCCATAGACACGGCTTAGCGCATCGGACATCTCGCCGACAGTGGCCCGCGCGCGCGCCGCCTCAATGGCGGCCGGCATCAGGTTCGCGCTGCCTGACGCGGCATCGGACAGCGCATCGAGAGCTGCGGTTACCCGGCTTTGGTCACGGTCAGCCCGCACCTTTTTCAGGCCGGCAATCTGGCGCGCACGCACCTCGCTATTGTCGATGCGGCGAACAAGAACCTCCTCGGTTCCATCGGTGCGCGGTGCCGGCTGATAGCTGTTCACGCCGACAATCTGGCGATGCCCCGAATCGATGTCGGCCTGGGCGGCGGTTGCCGCTTCCTCGATCCGCAGCTTCGGCAGGCCGGCCTCGATGGCGGCGGCCATGCCGCCAAGAGCCTCGACTTCCTCGATATGGGCGGTGGCCCGCGCCACCAGCCCCTGGGTCAGCTGCTCGAGAAGATAGGAGCCGCCAAACGGGTCGATGACATGCGCCATGTTCGCCTCGTTCTGCAGATGGATTTGCGTGTTGCGCGCAATCCGCGCCGCATGGTCCGTCGGCAGGCCAAGCGCCTCGTCGAGCGAGTTGGTGTGCAGCGACTGGGTATGGCCGGCGACAGCGGCGCTGCCCTCGATACAGGTGCGCGCGACATTGTTGAACACATCCTGCGCCGCCAGCGACCAGCCCGATGTCTGGCAATGGGTGCGCAGCATCAGGGATTTCGGGTCCTTCGGATCGAAATGCCGCTTCATCATGCCGGCCCAGATCTGGCGCGCGGCACGCAGCTTGGCAACTTCCATGAAGTAATGCATGCCATTGGCAAAGAAGAAGGACAGACGCGGCGCAAAGGCATCGACATCCAGTCCGGCCGCCACCCCGGCGCGCACATATTCCAGCCCGTCTGCAAGCGTATAGGCCAGTTCCAGATCGTTCGAGGCCCCGGCTTCCTGCATATGGTAGCCGGACACCGAAATGAAATTGAATTTCGGCATCTCGGCCGCGCAATAGGCAAAGATATCCGAGATGATCCGCATCGAGGGTGCCGGCGGATAGATGTAGGTATTGCGCACCATGAATTCCTTCAGAACATCGTTCTGGATGGTGCCTGCCAGCGCCGACGGCGCAACGCCCTGCTCCTCGGCAGCGGTGATGAACAGCGCCAGCACCGGCATGACCGCGCCATTCATCGTCATGGAGACAGACATGCGGTCCAGCGGAATATCACGGAACAGGATGTTCATGTCGGCGATGGAATCAATCGCCACCCCGGCCATGCCGACATCGTCTGCAACAAGTTCGTCGTCGGAATCATAGCCCCGGTGCGTCGGCAGATCGAACGCCACCGACAGGCCCATCTGCCCGGCCGCCAGATTGCGCCGGTAGAAGGCGTTTGATTCTTCGGCCGTCGAGAACCCGGCATATTGGCGAATGGTCCAGGGCCGCGTTGCATACATGGTCGCATAGGGACCGCGAAGGAACGGGGCAATCCCGGGAAGACCCGACGAAACCGCAGCCAGCGCTGCCGGATCAGGCATGGCGATCGGCGGAATATCGATCCCCTCTGCTGTCGCGCGCGCTGCCGGCAGGTCTGCAGAACCGGCCGACGACTGGCCCAAAGAAGGACCGTTGCTGCGCCGTGGCAGTGGCATGGAGGTGAAATCGGGAAGGCTCATCGCGCATCTCCCTTCTGCACCAATAGCTCTTCAATCGCGGCGATCCGGTCACCGGCATCCAGAATGGCTGCTGCCGAGCGGAAGTTTCCGGCCTCCACACCGTCCGGCAGGGCGGCAAGACCGCAGCCGATCACGATATCGGGCCTGGCGTCACTTACAGCACTGCCAGATCCGGCATCCAGAGTGACAGCCTGGAGCCCGGCCATGCCAAGCCAGCGGCGAATGCCGCGCTCCTCGGCAGCGGCATTGTCCGTCGCGCCGCGGAGGATGAGAATTCGCGGCGACATCCCGGAGGCGCGGCGGCGAAGCGCCTCGACACAGGCTGCCGGGCGGCGCACCGCGCCAAAGGCGGGAAGTATCTCGGGCGGCGTGCCGCCCGTCGGCTGCAATGTCACGCCGAGCAGTTCCTCTCCTGCTCTCATTCTGGCCTCGCGCGCTGTTGCGGCAGCGTCGGCCTGCGCTTCTATCATGCCGGCCCTGATCGCGGCAGACAGGCCGCCAGCACGTTCGATTTCCTGAAAGGCCGCCCATCCGGCATCGGCCAGATCATCCGTCCGCGATTCGATGAACGGCGCGCCAGCCGCCGGGTCAAGGCTGCGGGCGATTTCGGATTCAGCCATCATCAGCACCTGTGACAGCCGCGCGGTGCGGCGCGCGCCGGGCGTCTCGCCCGTCAGCAGGTCATGGCCGAACCCGGCCATCGCGTCCACGCCGCCGATCGCCCCGCCAAGAAGCGCGGTGGTGGTGCGCAGCATATTCACCTCGTGATCAAGCACCGACATCATCCGCAGCGAGGCAAACCCGTCGATGCGCAACGGCACGGGATCGATCCCGCAGGCCATGAGCATTCCGTCCCACAGGCGGCGCATGGCACGGCATGTGGCGATGCCGGCAAACATGTCGGCCGGCAATGCCAGCCGCACCGACACCCGCCCGGCGATATCGGCCGGTGCAATGCCGGCAGCGTCGGCACCGCGGAACAGCTCGGCAACACCGGCAAGAACATAGCCAAGCTCCTGCGATGCGGTCAGGCCGAGATTATGCTGGGCCCAGCCATCGATCCGGAACAGGCGATGCCCCGACGGCGCGGTTTCATGGAGTGCCAGACCGCCTTCAAGCTGTGTCAGCAGATCAAGCCCGGCATCGAGATCAAGCCTGTCGGCCACCTCACCCTGCGCTTCGGCGCGTTTGATTATGGTGTGATAATGCGCCGGGGTTGCCGCCTCGCCCTCGAGGCCGAGGCCGACCGCTGTCAGCACAACATCGTTCAGCAGACTGTCAAAATCGTCAGCCGTACCAGACTGCAGCAATAGCGCCGTCGCGCCACTGCCAAGCGCCTCGTGAATATCGGCATTTGCGGCATCCGAACCAACCGGCTGGCACACCTGCCATCCCTCAACAAGGCGGCGGTGCGGAAATGCCGGCAGAAGATGCGCGGGGGCGGCGTGCTGATCCGGCATATGGACCGGATAGAGGGCGGCGGTCACAAGCCCGTCCTCGTCGATTCTGTCCAGACTGTCCGGCGCCGCACCTTTCAGGATGCGCCGGGCCATTTCTGTCCATACCGCCAGATCGGCAGCATCGAATTCTGCGTCGGTGTTAGCCATGACCATCGGTTTCATTCTCATCCGCGCCGGGATATAGTTCCAGCGTTCCGCGCCCTGCGCGGCGATTGCATGAGGATAGCCAATGGCGGCGGCAAGCGCCACATCTGATTACCCGCGCGCCAACGGCACTGGCGGCGCCAACTGGACTAGTGGCGACCGTGCGCTGTTGCTTGGCCTCATTGCGTTTGCCCTTCTTCGCACAGCGTCCCTTTTTGCCAGCCCACTCGGCCTTGGCGTCGACGAGGCCCAATACTGGCTCTGGAGTACCGGATTCGATTTCGGCTATTACACCAAGCCGCCGCTGACAAGCTGGATCATCGGACTGTCCCATGGTCTGTTCGGGCATCATGAATGGGCGGTGCGGTTGCCGGCCCCGTGGCTGCACCTTGCCACATCACTGGTGCTGTGGCGTGCCGCCGACTGGCTTGCCGGGCCCGCCGCCGGGCGGATTGCCGCAATCATCTGGATGACGCTGCCAAGCATCGCGCTTGGAAGTTTCGTGATTTCGACCGACACGCCGTTGCTGCTGTGCTGGTCGGCCGGGGTTCTGGCTCTGGTCGGGGTGCTGACAGAACGGATGCGCGAGAGCCGCGGCATGCTGCTTGCCGGCGGCGCGTTCGGCGCGGCGATGCTTGCAAAATACGCCGCCATCTATGGTCTTGCCGGGCTGGCCCTGTTTGTGCTGGTCACAAGCGTTCTGGCGCGCCGCACGGACAGGCGCCCGGTTATGAGCTGGCCTGGACTGGGGCTGTTTGCGCTCGGGATGGTTGTCATTGCCAGCCCCAACATTCTCTGGAACCTCGCCAATGAGCTGACAACCGTCAGGCATCTTGGCGACAACGCAAATTTCGACCGGCAGAGCTACAGCCTCGCCGGCAGCATCGGCTTTCTTGCCGCGCAGTTTGCGACCGCTGGACCGGTTGTCTTTGCGTTGATGTTCGGCATCCTGAGGACGCGGCGGGACGATGATGCTGGCCTGCTGCTGTTCTTCCTGTCTGTGCCGGTCATTCTTGTCATCATGGTGCAGGCCTTTCTCAGCGAGGCGAACGCGAACTGGGCACTGGCTGCGATGCCGGCACTGGTGCTGTGGCTGGCAAGATGGTTGTCACAGGCGCGGCCCGTCATTGGCAGGCTTGCCGCCGGGATCAATCTGGGGCTCTGCGCTTTGATTTTCGGCGTGACGACGGCAGGAAGCCTCGGGCCGGTCACCCCTGACTCGGACCCGTTCCGCCGGCTTCGCGGCTGGCAGGTTCTGGCTGCTGACACCGGCGCGGCGCTTGAGGCGCATGAAGCGGCAACGGTGATTGCCGACCGCCGCGCCACCGCTTCATTGCTGTCATGGCATTTCCACAACCAGAGAATTGGCGGCGAGCCTGTTACCGTGCTGGTGATCGATGCCGACGGCCGCCCGACCAATCACTTCGAACAGAATCTGGCATGGCAGCCGGTTGCCGGGCGTCGTCTTGTTGCGCTTGACGGTCGCAAGACGCCACCAGAAATGACCGGCGTCATCTGGCAGGCCGGTACGCCGCCACTATCCACCACCACGATCAGCCGGAACCGGTCGCGTGACCTTTACATTCACAAGGGTGTGGAAGGCGAGTGAAGGGCCGAAACCGGGTTCTGGCTAGATTTTTCCGGCAGCTGTGATCTGTGCGAATACGGCAAGCGTTTGCTCGCTCACATGATGCTCGACACCTTCGGCATCTTCTTCAGCAACGGTCTCGGGCACGCCGATAGTTACCAGAAAGTCGCGGACGATCTGGTGCCGGGCCCGACTGGATTCGGCGAGCGCCTTTCCGTCTTCAGTCAGGAAAATCGACCTGTAGGGCCGTGTTTCGACGAGGTTCTCGCGCTGCAGCCTGCGGACGATGGCATTCACCGTCGGGCTCGTCACGCCGAATC
>JAYOST010000037.1:0-12873 GCA_038139365.1 Alphaproteobacteria bacterium | reverse complement strand
CCGATCGCGGCGGCCATCGGCTCCTCGATCAGAAACACGCGCCGTGCGCCAGCGGCCTCGGCGGATTCCTGAATGGCGCGGCGTTCGACTGCGGTTGATCCCGACGGCACACAGATGATCACCTGCGGGCTGGAGAAACTCAGCCTGCCATTCACCTTGCGGATGAAGTGCTTGATCATCTCTTCGGCGACTTCGAAGTCGGCGATAACACCATCAGCCATCGGGCGGATCGCGCGGATGTTGCCGGGGGTCTTGCCAAGCATCACCTTGGCTTCCTCGCCAACGGCCAGCACCTGGGTGCGTCCGCGGACTTCCGCCATGGCGACAACCGACGGTTCATCAAGGACGATTCCCTTGCCTTTGACATAGACAAGGGTGTTAGCCGTGCCAAGATCAATACCGATGTCGGCAGTAAACATATCAAGCACTGATCTGAACATTCGAACTCCCCTGCGCCGTCAATACGACCGTTCTATACACAAAATCCCGGCGACGGAAACATTTCCGACGCCAGGATCAATTTTGTAGCTGATAAATAAGGCGAAATCTAGTTCTTCGCCTTATCCACCAGACGGTTTGCACCAATCCACGGCATCATGCCACGCAGCTCTGCACCAACCTGCTCGATCGGGTGCTCGGCATTGCGACGGCGGGTCGCCTTGAAGCTGGTCTGGTGGACCTTGTTCTCCAGCATCCAGTCGCGAGTGAAGCGGCCGGACTGGATGTCCTCGAGGACGCGCTTCATCTCTGCCTTGGTCTCTGCGGTGATGATACGCGGGCCGGTGACATACTCGCCATATTCGGCCGTGTTCGAGATCGAGTAGTTCATGTTCGCGATGCCGCCCTCATAGATCAGGTCGACGATCAGCTTGACCTCGTGAAGACACTCGAAATAGGCCATTTCCGGTGCATAACCGGCCTCGACCAGCGTTTCGTACCCTGCCTTGATCAGCTCGACCAGACCGCCACACAATACCGCCTGCTCACCGAACAGGTCGGTCTCGCACTCTTCCTGGAACGTGGTCTCGATGATGCCGGAACGCCCGCCGCCAACAGCCGAGGCGTAGGACAGGCCGACGTCATGGGCGTTGCCAGATGCATCCTGGTGAATGGCCAGAAGACAGGGAACACCGCCGCCGCGAACATATTCCGAGCGAACGGTATGGCCCGGACCCTTGGGCGCAATCATCAGGCAGTCGATATCGGCGCGCGGCTCGATCAGGTTGAAATGCACGTTGAGACCATGGGCGAAGGCAATAGCAGCGCCGGGGCGGATGTTTGCGGCGATCTCGTCACGATAGATATCTGCCTGAAGCTCGTCCGGGGTCAGCATCATCACCATGTCGCCCCAGGCAGCGGCCTCGGCAACATCCATGACCTTGAAACCGGCATCGGCGGCCTTGGCACGGCTGGAGCTGTCCGAGCGCAGCGCTACAGCGACCTCGGCAACGCCGCTATCCTTGAGGTTGGCGGCGTGGGCGTGACCCTGGCTGCCATAGCCGACGATGACGACTTTCTTTTTCTTGATCAGGCCGACATCGGCGTCACGATCGTAATAGACTCGCATGGACTTGGTTCTCCTTCGTGAAACTGGCCACCGACCGACCGGTCGCGGGCCTCCATAGGGTATGGCAGACAGCCCCGAACCGAGCTTCTGCAAGATAGGATTCGCAGCATCCGTGACCGGATCGCCGCGCGGGCTATTTTGCCTCCAGGTCGATATTGTTGCCGCGCGAAATCGCCGACACTCCGGTGCGCGCCACCTCGACACTGCCAAGTGAGAGCATCAGATCGACGAACGCGTCGACCTTGGAGGAATTTCCAGTCACCTCAAATACAAAACTATCGAGAGTGCTGTCCAGTGTCCTTGCGCGGAAAGTGTCGGCGATGCGAAGTGCCTCGATCCGTTCCTCGCCGCGATTGATGATTTTCACCAGCGCCAGCTCACGCTCGATGGCGACGTCATGCTCGGTCAGGTCGCGCACAGCATGGATCGGCACCAGCCGCGCCAGCTGGGCCTTGATCTGCTCGATCACCATCGGCGTGCCGGAGGTGACAATCGAAATCCGCGAGAGCCTGCGTGACGCATCGGTTTCGGAAACAGTCAGGCTTTCGATGTTGTAGCCGCGGCCGGAAAACAACCCGATGACGCGCGCCAGCACACCGGGTTCATTGTCAACCAGAACGGACATGATGTGCCGTTCGACGATATTCGTATCTGTCATATTCCTATCCTTAGAGACTGCCGAAAGACGGCCGGATCGACCCGCCCGGTTCACCCGACGGGATCAGACCAGCACCATGCCTTCCTCGGAGACAGGCTTTTCCGCCTGGTCCTCGGGGCCGAGCAGCATGTCGTTATGCGCCGCGCCCGACGGTATCATCGGGAAGCAGTTTTCCTCTTTCGCCACGCGGATGTCGGCAATCACCGGTCCTGGCGTTTCCAGCATCTGCGTGATCACGCCGTCGAGATCATCCGCTGTCTGCGCGACAAGTCCGGTCATGTTGAAAGTGTCGGCAAGCTTGACGAAATCAGGAAGCGAGGCGCTGTAGGATTCTGAATAGCGGCCGCCATGGATCAGCTCCTGCCACTGGCGCACCATGCCCATCCACTCATTGTTGATGATGAACATCTTCACCGGCAGGTTGTATTGCGACAGCGTCGACAGCTCCTGCATGTTCATCATGAAGGATGCCTCGCCGGCGATGTCGATCACCGTGGCATCGGGATGCGCCACCTGCACGCCGGCCGCCGCCGGAAGGCCATAGCCCATGGTGCCGAGGCCGCCAGACGTCATCCAGCGGTTCGGGAGGTGGAAATCGAAATACTGCGCCGCCCACATCTGGTGCTGGCCGACCTCGGTGGTGACATAGACGTCTCGGCCGGTCGTCATCTCGCACAGCCTCTTGATGGCATGCTGCGGTTTGATGATGCTGCCGGTCTGGTTGAATTTCAGACAGTCACGCTTGCGCCAGCCCTCGATCTGCGCCCACCATTTGTCGAGCGAGGTCTTGTGCGGCTTGAAGCCGCGCTTCCGCATCTCGGCAAGAAGCGCCTCGAGAATCTTTGTCGCATCGCCGATCACGGCAAGGTCGACGGCCACGTTCTTGTTGACCGAGGACGGGTCGATGTCGCAATGGATCTTGGTCGAATTCGGCGAGAAACCACTCAGGAGTCCTGTCACCCGGTCATCAAACCGCGCCCCGAGATTGAGCATCAGGTCGCAACCATGCATGGCAAGATTGGCCTCATAAGTGCCATGCATGCCAAGCATGCCGAGGAAATGCTTGTTCGACGCCGACAGCGCTCCAAGCCCCATCAGCGTCAGGGTTGTGGGCCAGCCTGTGTATTCGGCAAGCTCGGTCAGCAGCTCTGAAGCCCGCGGGCCGGAATTGATCAGCCCGCCGCCACCGTAGATTATCGGACGCTCAGCGCGGATCATCATGTCGACAGCGGCGCTGATCGCCTTCGGATCAGGGTCGACAGGTGGCTGATAACGGGCTGTGGCCACCTTGCGCAGCGAAGTCTCGTGATAGGCGGCCTCTTTCATGAGGATATCCTTGGGCAGGTCGATCAGCACCGGTCCCGGGCGCCCGGAGGCCGCCACATGGAACGCCTCGATCACTGTCGGCTGCAGCTTTTCGGACTCTTTCACAAGATAGTTGTGCTTTGTACAGGCACGGGTGATGCCGGTGGTGTCCGCCTCCTGGAAGGCGTCATTGCCGATCAGATGGGTTGGAACCTGGCCGGTCAGGCAGACAACCGGAACAGAATCCATCAGCGCATCGGTCAGACCGGTCACCGCGTTGGTTGCGCCTGGCCCCGATGTGACAAGCACGACACCTGTCTTGCCGGTAGAACGCGCATAACCCTCGGCCGCATGAACAGCCGCCTGCTCATGGCGTACCAGGATATGCTTGATCTTGTTGTTCTTGAACAGAGCATCATAGATTGGCAGAACAGCGCCGCCAGGGTAGCCGAACACAACCTCGACCCCTTCGTCCTCGAGCGCTTTCAGCAACACCTCTGCGCCAGGCATCATCTGTGCCTGCTGCAGGTTGTTTTCCATCTTCTCGCCGGCCGCCGGTGCGGATTTTGGCATTGTCCCAATTCCTTGTCTTTTCACCACCAGACGACATTACGTCGGCGCCTTCCCTGCCGGGATGGCGTCGGTCGCCTGGATGATTAAGCTGTGAACCCTCGGAAGGAAAAATCTTTCCTCTCAAAGCATTATCTTAACCGGATGCAGTCCGCTGGTCAACATTATTTTGACAGAATTGCAAAGATTCTTTGATAAAGACTTTCTGAAAATTTCTCAGAAACGGTCAAATTAGAATTAAAATTATTACGAATCCACGTCATCTGGCGTTTTGCATAGTGACGGCTGTCGCGGGTCGCCAATTCGACCGCCCGCTCACGGCTAATCTCACCGGCCAGCATTGCCCCGATCTCGCGCACACCCAGCGCTTTCATCACCGGCAGTGACGGGTCAAGGCGGCGTCTCAGCAGGGCGTCCACCTCCTCCACCGCGCCGACTTCCATCATCATGCCGAAGCGCGCATCTATCCGCCGGTAGGTTTCCTCACGTGGCGGCACAACCGCGATCGTTATGGCGGTGCCAGACAACGCTCCGTGATGCGGGTCGGCCTGCCAGGCGCTGATCGGTCGGCCGGTGGCGCGCACCACCCCCATCGCCCGCACCAGGCGCTGGCTGTCACCATCGAACAACCGGCCAGCTGTCACCGGGTCGAGGCGCGCCAGGTCAAGGCGAAATGCCGCGCCGCCTTTCGTGGCAAGTTCCTTAAGACAAGCTGCGTGGATGTCCTCCGGCACCTGCGGAATCGGCGCGATCCCCTCCAGCGCCGCCTGAAGATACATACCGGTGCCACCGACGATAACCGGCAGCTTGCCGGCGTCGCGGGCTGCTGCCACCTCGTCTGCGAGAAGCCCCAGCCAGGCTGCTACGGAGGCGCGCTCGGCCCCGTCCATGACGCCATAGAGACGGTGCGGTGCCCGCGCCACCTCCTGCGGGCCGGGGCGCGCCGTGAGCACGCTCAGATCGCGATAAAGTTGCATGGAGTCGGCGTTGATGATCACGCCGTTACCCCGCTCGGCAAGGGCCAGGGCCAGCCCGGACTTGCCGGCAGCGGTGGGCCCGCAGATCATCAGATAGCGGCCGGATGCGACGGCGGCGGCGATTTCGCTGTGGTCAGCCATGTGCTTCTGTGCTTTACCGTCACCTGCCGGCAAACACATCTGTTCCGGCCAAGGGGAAAGGACGCGCACCATTGCACCAGATCGCCGTTTTTTCAAGTTCGACACGGGATAACATCACCGTCGCGGACGGGCTCGCCCTTCTTCGCGAAGTCGGCATCACCGCCGATGCCGGCAATGCGGTCATGCTGGCGGCTGGCTTGGCATTTGAGGTTGCTGTTGATGACAGCTCACAGCAACGGGCCACAGCGCTTCGCCAGGTCGCCGACACACAACAGCTGGATGCGAATATTGTACCGCGGGATGGTCGGCGCAAATCGCTGCTGATCGCCGACATGGACAGCACCATCGTCACCTCGGAAACGCTGGACGACATGGCTGTCATCGCCGGGCTGTCCGACCTCATCCTGCCAATCACCGCCCGCGCCATGCGCGGCGAACTGGATTTCGAGGCTGCGCTTGACGAGAGGCTGGCGCTCTTTGCCGGCCAGCCAGCCAGCCTTGTCGATGACGCGCTGGCCGCGGTGACGCTGTCGGGTGGCGCAGAGGTGTTGGTGCGTACGATGCGCGCCGCCGGCGCCGCCTGTTATCTGATTTCCGGCGGATTCAGCGCCATCACCGGGCCGGTTGCCGCGCGCTGCGGCTTTTCCGGCGATCACGCCAATAGTCTCGAAATGGCGGACGGCAAGCTTCTTGGCAAGGTCAGGAAACCGGTGCTGGACAGCAACGCCAAGGCCCGCTTCCTTGCCCAATACTGCACCGACCTTGGCATCGGTGCTGTCGATGCCGCCTGTATCGGCGACGGTGCCAATGACCTGCCGATGCTTCAGGCAGCCGGTTTTGGCGTGGCCTATCACGGCAAGCCGCTTCTTCGCGCGCAGGTCGCGCTGCAGTTGAACCATACCGATCTTCGCGGCCTGCTGTTCCTGCAGGGCTATCGCGAAACGGATTTCGTTACCGCCTGACACATCTCGTCAAAACGCACATCCCACAAACAATCCCGCAAACAAAAGGGGGCCGGCATCTTGCCAGCCCCCTTGATCAGATCGGGTCCGGTGTCGCTCCGGCCTATTCCTTGGCGAAGCTGATCTGGATGAACCGCTCGCGGCCGTCATTCTCGACAAGAAGCAGCACGCCGGCGCGGCCGGAATCAAGCATGTCAGCCACCGACTTCGCAAGGTCGGCCGCATCCTCGACACGGCGTTGACCAAAGCGCTTGACGATATTGCCGACCTCGAGACCCTTGGCAAAAGCCGGGCCACCCTCGACCACTTCGGTCACGACAACACCTTTTGCATCACCGTCCAGGCCAAGCTCCGCCGCCAGTTCCGGCGTGAGATTGTCGACACTGAAACCAAGCTTGTCGAATGTCTCGGCATTACCCTCGGGTTCATCCTGGCCGACCAACCCCACCAGCTCGGCTTTCTCAAGCTCGCCGATGGTGACCTGCACCGTCATGATCTTGCCGTTGCGCATCAGCTCCACATCCACCGTAACGCCGATGTCTGTCTCGGCGACAATCCGTGGCAGATCACGCATTTTCTCAATCATCTTGCCATCGAAACTGATGATCACGTCGCCAGGCTCGAGACCGGCCTCATCGGCAGGGCTTTTCTCGTTGACCGAGCTGACCAGCGCACCGCCGGATTCCTTGAGACCAAGTGAGTCAGCGATGTCGGGCGTGACCTCCTGGATGAAGACACCAAGCCAGCCACGCCGCGTTGTGCCGAATTCGGCAAGCTGTGTTGTTACCCGCTTGGCAAGGTTCGAAGAAATCGCAAAGCCGATGCCGACCGAACCACCGGACTGCGAGAAAATCGCAGTGTTGATGCCGATCACCTCGCCATCGGTGTTGAACAACGGGCCTCCGGAATTGCCGCGGTTGATCGACGCATCCGTCTGGATGAAATCATCATAGGGACCGTTGTTGATATCGCGGCCGCGTGCCGAGACGATGCCAGCCGTGACCGTTCCGCCAAGGCCGAACGGGTTACCGATGGCCAGCACCCAGTCGCCGACGCGAAGATTATCCGAATTTCCGAAGGGGACAGCCGTCAGCCTGGTATCGCCCGGATCGATCTTCAGAACCGCGATATCGGTCTTCTGGTCCTGGCCTAGCACTTCGGCGGTAAAGACCGTCTCATCCGCCAGAGTGACGGTGATTTCCTCGGCATTTTCGATCACATGGAAATTTGTGACCACGATGCCGGCTTCATCAATGATGAAACCCGACCCCAGCGAGGCGGCACGGCGCTGCTGGTTGTTGTCACCAAAATTGCGGAAGAATTCCTCGAAGGGCGAGCCCGGCGGGAATTGCGGCATGTCCATGGGCGGCGCATCATTGACGATGGTGGTGGTGGAAATGTTGACCACCGCAGGTGACAGCCGTTCGACCTGGTCAGCAAAGCTGTCTGGCCGGTCAGCGGCGCTGGCATTCAGGGTGGTGAACATGATCGCGGCGCCGGCAAGTGCCGGAAGTGGCCTGAGGTACCTCATCAGCATGGATTCGGATCTCCTGTCAGAAACAAAATTGAAAAGGCGGGAGCGCCTGTGCGCTCCCGCTATGTGTCATGATCAAAGGATGGTTACATGACCAAAAGATGGCAGAGTTGTGATCAATTCTGTCCAGCGCCGCTCTTGTCCTTGAAGAACCGGAAGAAACTGCTGTCAGGTGACAGGACCATCGATGTATCGTCGCTTCCCATTGATTTGCGGTAGGCTTCCATCGACCGGTAGAAGGCGAAGAATTCGGCATCCTGGCCAAAGCTGTCTGCATAGATCTTGATTGCATCCGCATCGCCTGTACCCCGGATTTCCTGGGATTCACGCTGAGCCTCGGAAATAATCACGGTACGGGTCTTTTCGGCATCGGCACGGATCTTCTGCGCCTCTTCCTCACCTGTTGCACGGAATTCCTTGGCTTCACGCTCACGCTCGGACTTCATCCTGTTGAAGATGTTCTGGCTGGTCGCGGCCGGATAGTCCGCCCGGCGAAGCCGCACATCGATGATCTGGATCCCCAGCGACGAGACAGAAGCGTTCACCTCCTCGCCGATCGAGCGGGTGATGTCGTTCCGCTGACCGGTCAGGATCGAGGCAAGGGTCTCGCGACCAAGTGCCCGGCGAACCGAGGAGTCGATGATGGCTTCAAGCCGGCCACGCGCACCGCGCTCGTTACGGACGGTCTGATAGAACAGCAGCGGATCCTCAATCCGGTAACGCGCATAGGCGTCAACCTGAAGACGTTTCTGGTCCGACAGGATGACCTCTTCGGCATCCTGCGGGATCAGGCTGAGAACGCGCTTCTCATAATAGGTGACGTCCTGGATGAACGGCAGCTTGAAGGCAAGGCCGGGCTCCTGGATGGTACGCTTTGGTTCACCGAACTGCAGCACCAGCGCCTGCTGGGTCTGGTTGACGGTGAAAAAGGCGCTGGAGGCGGACACCACCAGCACTGCGCCAATGATCAGCGTGACAAGACGGGTGACACCCATAATCAGTTCCCTCCCGAATTCTTGTTCAGCTCGCGAAGCGGCAGGTACGGCACAACACCGCTGCCTCCGGCGGGCTCATCAATGATGATCTTCTCGACGTTGGAGAATATTTCCTCAACGGTTTCGATATAGATACGTTCCTTGGTGACATCAGGGTTCAACCTGTAGGCGCCGTAGACCTGGTCGAAGCGTGATGCATCACCGGCCGCGCGATTGACCACCTCGGCGCGATACGCCTCGGCATCCGCCACCAGCTTGGCGGCGGCACCGCGCGCCCGTGGAACAACATCGTTCCGGAAAGCCTCAGCCTCGTTCTTCAGCCTGTCACGGTCCTGACGGGCACGCTGCACCTCGTTGAAGGCGTCGATAACGTCGGACGGCGGATCGACAGCCAGAAGCTGAACATCACGCACACGTACACCGGCCCCGTATTCATCAAGAAGCTCCTGAAGCTGGGACCGCGCCTGCGACTGAATATCCTGACGCCCTTCGGTCAATGCGGTCTGGATCGGCGTCCGACCAATGATTTCGCGCATCACCGCTTCGGCAGCGACCTTGATGGTCTCGTCCGGTTCGGCGAGGTTGAACAGATACTGGCCAGCATCCGAGATCCGCCAGAACACCACAAAGTCGATATCGACGATATTCTCGTCGCCGGTGATCATCTGGCTCTCATCGGCGATGTCGCGGCGTGACGAGCTGTTGCCGCTGACATCGCGGTAACCGATCTCGATCCGGTTGTCACGAGTGACCTCTGGGGTCATCACCGACTCGACCGGATAGGGAATGTGATAATGCAGGCCCGGCGCCGTTGTCCGGACCCATTCGCCGAAGCGAAGCACCACGCCCTGCTGCTGCGGATTGACACGGTAGAAACCGGTCGCCGCCCAGATGGCGATGGCGATGATAAGAAGAAGCGACAAGGACTTGCCGCCAGCCGGCAGCATCTTGCCAAGCGCCTCGCGCCCCTGCCGTACAACCTTATCCAGATCCTGTGGCGATCCACCGCCGCCCTGGCCCCACGGGCTACCGCCGTTGCCATTGCCGCTACCGCCACCGCGACCGCCGCCGCCGCCCGGGCTACCCCACGGGCCACCACCGTCTCCGCCGCCGCCCTGATTATTCCATGGCATGATGTGCCTACTCCATCGCAAACCGGTTTTGATGTGGCACCAAAAGCCCGGCCAGACGGACGGGATCAACTTGGCACCGGTTATGTTCGGCTTGACATGGCGCGCAGTGCTTCCGGATGCCACATGATGTTGCAAATCCGGACCCGACGGCCTATGTCACCCCGAGGTCCACAACATATTTGCACACGCGCGGGTGATTTCAAGAATGGCTAACGAATTGTCAGAACAACAGGTGTCGGCGGCGCTGGCCACGGTCACCGCTCCCGGTCGCTCGAATGACCTTGTCACTGGCGGACAGGTGTCAGGCATCGTCGTCAAGGATGGCCATGTCGGTTTCACCATCGAGATCGACCCGGCAGAGAAAGACAGCGCCGACGCCATACGTGCCGCCAGCGAAAGCGCTGTTCGCGCGCTCGACGGGGTATTGTCTGCAACCGCGATGCTGACCGCCCATCAGGGCGGCAGCGCACCGCAGGATGACACGCCCCCCGGCACCCCGATCGGCAGTGGACAGCCGGCCTCGCGTGAACCGCTGAAACCGGCGCGTGACCTGATCGCCGTTGCCTCCGGCAAGGGCGGCGTCGGCAAATCGACCACTTCTATCAACCTGGCGCTGGCGTTGGCCGCCAGCGGCAAGAAGGTCGGCATTCTTGATGCCGATATTTACGGCCCGTCACTGCCCCGCCTGATCGGCAAGAACCTGAAGCCACAGAGCGACGGCAAAAAAATATTCCCGATCGAGGCATGGGGCCTACAGACCATGTCGATCGGCTATCTGGTGGCTGAGGACGCGCCGACCATCTGGCGCGGCCCGATGGTGATGAGCGCGATTGAACAGATGCTGCGCGATGTCGCCTGGGATGATCTTGACGTGCTGGTGATCGACATGCCGCCTGGCACCGGCGATGCCCAGCTGACCCTGTCACAGCGTGCCGCCCTGTCCGGCGCGGTGATTGTCTCGACGCCGCAGGACCTGGCGCTGATCGACGCCCGAAAGGGTCTGAACATGTTCCGCAAGGTGAATGTGCCGGTACTTGGCATCATCGAGAATATGAGCCATTTCATCTGCCCGGATTGCGGCGGACGGCATGAGGTGTTCGGCCATGGCGGCGCCGCCGCCGAGGCCGCCCGTATCGGTGCGCCCTTCCTTGGCGAAATCCCGCTGGAAATGACCATACGGGCCACCTCCGACGCTGGCACCCCGATCGTCGCGAAAGATCCGGACGGGCCGCATGCGGCGCATTACCGGGCGATTGCCGAGGCGGTGTTGGCGCAGCTTGACGGCGCGGTGAAGGCCGGCCCGAAAATCGTCATTGAATAGGGTGGTGGTGGACCGGTCTAGACCGTCACCAGCGCCTTGCGTGTAAAGCGTTCATAGCGGTAGGCCGGCACATCGCCGTCAGCGGCCACCTCTTCCAGCAGCTCACGGTCCCAATCCACGGCCTCCAGAGGCGGGAAATAGGCCGCGTCTGGCCCGCCATCGGGCGAAATCCCGACCATCGTTGCTTCCACCCGGTTACAGCGCGGCAGCCCGGCGGTATAAATCTCGCCCCCGCCAAACAGGATGATCTCATCACGTGCGCCGTCTGTGGCGGTGATCCATTCACGCGCCAGCGCCAGCGCCTCGTCCAGATCGCCAGCGCGAAGCGCGCCTTCCGCCTTCCAGCCGGCATCACGCGTCATCACCACGCTGGCCCGCCCCGGCAGCGCCCTGCCGATCGAGTCCCAGGTGCGCCGCCCCATGATCAGCGGACATCCCATGGTCAGCGCCTTAACCCGCTTCAGATCGGCCGGAAGATGCCAGATCAGCCCGCTGCCATCACCGATGACGCGGTTCTGCGCCATTGCGACAACAGCCACCATCTCGAAAGGTCCCGCCATGGTCAGACCGCAATCGGCGCCGGAATGTTCGGCGCGGCCACATAGCCGGTGATCTCGAAATCCTCGAACACGAATCCGTCGATGCTGTCAGGCACACGGTGCATGACAAGCTGCGGCAACGGCCCCGGACGGCGCGTCAGCTGCAGGCGCGCCTGCTCAAAATGATTGGAATAGAGATGCGCGTCGCCAAGCGTATGGACAAAGTCCCCGGCCTTCAGCCCCGATACCGCCGCGATCATATGGGTCAGCAGCGCGTAGGACGCGATGTTGAACGGCACCCCAAGGAAGATATCGGCGCTGCGCTGATAGAGCTGGCAGGACAGCCGGCCTTCGGCGACAAAGAACTGGAACAGGCAGTGGCAGGGCGGCAGGGCCATATTCGGAAGATCCGCTGGGTTCCAGGCCGACAGCATCAGCCGGCGGGAGTCCGGCGTTGTCTTGATCGCCGCGACCAGATCGGCAAGCTGGTCGATCTCGGAACCGTCCGGGGCCTGCCAGCGCCGCCACTGTTTGCCATAGACCGGGCCAAGATCGCCATTCTCGTCGGCCCATTCATCCCAGATCGAGACGCCGTTGTCCTGAAGATAGCGGATGTTTGTATCGCCGCGGATGAACCAGAGCAATTCATGTATGATCGAGCGCGTATGAAGCTTTTTCGTGGTCAGCAGAGGAAACCCCTGACCAAGATCGAAACGCATCTGATGGCCGAAAACGGCGCGGGTGCCGGTGCCAGTGCGGTCGCCGCGGTCGACACCCTCGTCAAGCACACGCGTCAGAAGATCAAGATATTGCTGCATCACCCGTTCCGGTCAGTTGCGTCATCCATCGGCAAAGTGACATGCCACCATGGGGTGATCAAGCAACAATGCGCCGCGCCCTGCCCGCAGGTTCAGGTCGGGACAGGCATCCGGGAAAACAGAGCTTTCAAAGACCGGTGGCTGCGCCTATATTGAAGATGCCGGTTTTCCGGCTATGGCGATAAACGTGCTGTGAAATAAGCAGAGCGGACCCGGGGGCGGTACCCGGCGCCTCCACCATTTCAGCCGACAACGGAACGCGGCAGCGGGACACCGGCTGAAAGTCTGGGGGCGAAATAGGATCGACGCATGTGGTAAAGGCAGTATTTTCGCTCGGTATGGTACCCGCCGTT
>JAYOST010000036.1:0-13066 GCA_038139365.1 Alphaproteobacteria bacterium | reverse complement strand
GGCCAAAGTGAAGAGGCCACACCAACCCATCATACAGGGCCCGGCGAATGCCGGGCCCTTCTGCTTTCGGCATCTGCGATGGAGGGGGGTGCCGAATTTGTTCACAAACACAGGGTGATGGTTAGCCTTGTTGTAACAACCGGTAACCAAATGTGATTTGATTGTGGCGGCACGATGTTTCTTAATGCAGGCGTTGCAGAACGACGGAAATCTGTCGATCCGGAATATCTTGTGACCGGAGACGCGACGGAGATTCGAACCTTGCCGGAGTCAGCCTGCCAGATGTACAGCGAACAGCCGATGCAGACCACAGTACGCGATGTCATTTCCTTTGATGGCATCGGGTTGCATTCCGGCCGTTTTGTTCGTGTCGGCATCTACCCGGCCCCGGCCAATACCGGCATCCAGTTCCGCCGGATCGATGTATCAGAGTCCCGCCAGACCATTCAGGCCCACCCCGACAATGTCGAACAGGCACGGCTGTGCACCCGCATTGCCAACGACGACGGTGTCCGGCTGGAAACAGTCGAGCACATCATGGCGGCGTTCGCCGGTCTTGGTGTCGACAATGCAACAGTCCATATCGACAGTGGTGAGGCCCCGATCCTTGATGGCAGCAGTCTGCCAGTTGTCGAGGCGATCCTTCGTACCGGTATCACCACCCTGTCAGCGCGTCGCCGCACACTGGTCGTGACCGCGCCGGTCGCTGTCGAACATGCCGACGGATGGGCCAGGCTTGATCCCTGTGACGGTCTGGAAATCGATGCGGAAATTGAATTTGAGGACCCGGCGATCGGCCGCCAGCGCTTTCACTACCAGCATGGCAATGGCAGCTTTGTTCGCGATCTTGCTGCTGCCCGCACATTCTGCCAGATGCGTGATGTCGCGGCGATGCAGAATGCCGGCCTCGCGCTTGGCGGGTCGCTGAACAACGCTCTTGTCGTCGAAAACGGCGAAATCCTGAATGAAGGCGGGCTTCGCATGCCGAACGAGTTCGTCCGCCACAAGATCCTCGACAGCCTTGGTGATCTGTATCTGCTCGGCATGATGATGCGCGGCAAGCTCACCGCCTCGCGCCCCGGCCACGCCATGTGCGCCAAGCTTGTTCGCACTCTGTGGCGTTCCCACGGTTGTTACCAGATCATCGAGGAAGGTGTCGTTACCGATCATTCCGATGGTTATGCACTTCCCGAAGTCGCTGCTGCCGCTGCTGTCTGATCGTGGCTCTGGGGCCTCTCCTCCTTGTCTGACGTCGCCATCGCCGAAGGTGCGTCTGTGCATTTCACCAGCGCGTCATCTGGCGTCTTTTCACCTGCTTCGCTTGCGGCTATTGTTGGCTCTCGACATGCGTAAGCCTTGTGTGGCTGCGTCGACACATCCTTCGCCCCGTGGAGAGCCGCCTTGGCCCGATCCCAGAACGTCCGACATGCCCTTCTCGCCGCCAGCATCGCGGCACTGACAGCCTGCGCCTCTCCCGAGGTGCCGGAGCAGGTCGAACGTCCGGCCAATATCCTGTATGACGAGGCGCTGGAACTGGCACTGGGGGGAAATGGCGAAAAGGCCGCCCCGAAATTCGAAGAAGTGGAACGCCAGCATCCCTATTCTGATCTGGCGGTGCGCGCGCAGATCATGGCCGCCTGGTCTTTCTATATCGACAACAACTACCCGCAGGCGATCGCATCCCTCGACCGCTTCATTGAATTGAACCCGGCCGACGACATGGTGGAGTACGCCTTCTACCTGAGGGCGCTGTCCTATTATGAACAGATCGTCGATGTTGAACGCGATGCGGAAATGACGCAGCTTGCGCTGAACGCCTTCGAGGATATGCTGCTTCGCTATCCAGACGGCCTCTACAGCAAGGATTCCCGATTGAAAGCCGATCTTGCCCGCTCGCATCTGGCCGGCAAGGAGATGGCCGTCGGCCGTTTCTATATCGAAAGCGGGCATTACGGGGCCGCGCTTCGCCGCTTTGAGCGGGTGGTCCGCGACTACCAGACCAGCAACCAGGTACCTGAGGCGCTGTATCGCATGGTCGAGGCCTATCTGGCTCTTGGCCTCGTCGAGGAGGCTGACCGCGTCGGTTCGGTTGCTGTCTACAACTATCCAGAGTCCTTCTGGACAAAAGAACTTCTGACGTTGGCAGAAGACCCGGAGCGCAATCTGCCGGTCGGAATCTTCCAGCGTGCCGTGGAATCTGTCGCCTCGTTGTTTGATGTCGAGTGATGCTGACCAGCCTGACCGTATCCAACATCGTTCTGATCGAACGGTTGACGCTCTCCTTCGATGGTGGGCTGACGGTCCTGACCGGCGAGACCGGCGCCGGCAAGTCGATCCTTCTTGATGCGCTTGGCCTGGCGCTCGGCAGTCGTGCCGATTTCGGTCTGATCCGTGACGGCGCCGATGCGGCGCATGTCTCGGCGGTGTTCCAGCCGCCGCATGATCACCCTGTCTGGGACAGGCTTGCCGAGACGGACATCCCGCGCGATGACGAGCTGATCCTGCGCCGCCGCCTGAAAAGCGACGGCAAATCATCGGCAAGTATCAATGATATTCCGGTGTCAGTGGCGCTGCTCCGCGAGATTGGCGATGCTCTTGTCGAGATTCAAGGGCAGTTTGAGGGTCGCGGCCTTCTTGACACCAGCACCCACATCTCGCTTCTCGACCGGGCCGCCGGCCATGCCGAGATACTCGAGAAGCTCCGCTCGGGATGGGACAACTGGCTTCAGGCCCAGCGCAACCTGGCACAGGCAAAGCGCGATCTGGAAAAAGCCCGCGCCGAAGAGGAGTGGCTCAGGGACGCGGTCGAGCAGCTTGATCTGCTGTCACCACAAGCCGGCGAAGAGGACGAGCTGTCAGCAGAACGCGAAAGGCTGGCCAATGTCGGACGTATTGGCGAAAGCCTGAGTGCTGCCGACGATGCGCTGTTCGGTGACAGCGGTGCACAGTCCAGTCTGGGGCGCGCATTGGCCGCGCTGGAGAAAACCGCCCCGCTTGCCGGCGGCATTCTTGACGAGGCCAAGGCGGCGCTGGAACGCGCCGATGCAGAATTGTCCGAAGCCGGGGCAGCGATCAGCGGGGCCGGTCATGCGCTGGAGAGTGATCCGGCACGGCTTCAGACCGTGGATGACAGGCTGCATGAGCTACGCCAACAGGCGCGAAAGCACGATTGCACTCCGGACGAGCTTGTCGACACCCATGCACGGCTGGCGGCAAGCCTTGCCGGAATCGAGGATTCCGCTGGCGCACTTGCGGCGCTGGCCGATAATGAACGCCAATGGCGCGACTATTACCGCAAAATCGCCGAGGTCGTTGCCGCGAACCGGGTCAAGGCCGCGGCGGTGCTGGATGACGCCGTAAGCGGTGAATTGCCACCTTTGAAGCTGGATGGTGCCACGTTCACCACCGCCATCAGCGATCTACCGCCAGAGCAGTTTGGTCCGCTGGGAACACAACAGGTCAGATTTGAGGCCACCACTAACAAGGGGATGAAGTCAGGCCCGATAGACCGCATTGCCTCGGGCGGCGAGCTGGCGCGTTTTCTGCTGGCCCTGAAGGTCTCGCTTGAAGGTGATGACGCCCATCGCACGCTGATTTTCGACGAGGTTGATTCCGGTGTCGGCGGCGCTGTGGCCGCCGCCGTCGGCGAACGACTTGCCCGCCTTGGCCAGACCACCCAGACACTGGTAGTGACACACTCCCCGCAGGTCGCCGCGAAGGGTGACCAGCATATGAAGATCGCCAAGACAGCGACAGACAGCGGTGTGTTCAGCGGCACCGAGGCGCTGAACCCCGAGGACCGCACCGAGGAAATCGCAAGGATGCTTGCCGGCGAAGAGATCACCGCCGAGGCGCGCGCAGCCGCGCTGGCGCTTCTGGAGGGCTAGATGAACGCAGACATCGATGATCCGCAGACAGTCCGCGCCGGCACCACACCACCAACAGAGATCAGCACAGCGGACGCGGCGGCAGAACTCGCGGCGCTGGCCGCTGCCATCACTTTCCACGATGAACGCTATCATGGCGAAGATGACCCGGTGATCAGTGACGCGGACTATGACGCGCTGGTGGCCCGCAACCGTGCGCTGGAAGCCGCCTTCCCGAAACTGGTGCGGACCGACAGCCCCAGCCTTCGCGTTGGCACGCCGGTGGTGAGCGGCTTTGGCAAGGTGCGCCACGCCAGGCCGATGCTATCGCTGAACAATGGCTTTAGCGACGAGGACATTACCGATTTCACCGCGCGTATCAGGCGCTTCCTCTCGCTTGGTGAGGCCGACGAGCTTGCCTTCACCGCCGAGCCGAAAATTGACGGGCTGTCCCTGTCCCTGCGTTATGAGGGTGGCAGGCTTATACAGGCGGCGACACGCGGTGATGGTGCCGAGGGCGAGGATGTGACCGCCAATATCCGCGTCGCCGGGGCGGCACCTCTGGAGCTAGCCGGATCGCCTCCCGCGATCCTCGAGGTTCGTGGCGAGCTCTATATGGACCGGGCCGACTTTCTGGCACTGAACAGGACCCAGGAGGCGGCAGGCGGCAAGATCTTCGCCAATCCGCGTAACGCCGCCGCCGGGTCGCTACGTCAGAAGGACCCGGCCGTCACCGCCGCGCGGCGGTTACGGTTTTTTGCCTATTCGCTTGGCGAGACCAGTGCTCCATTGGCGTCAACGCATATGGAAAGCCTTGCCGCGCTCGGCGCGATGGGCTTCACCATCAACCCGCTGTCGCGGCGCTGTGGCGATGTTGCCGGTCTTCTTGAAACCTATGCCGGCATTGGCGCGGCGCGCGCCGACCTCGGCTATGACATTGATGGTGTCGTCTACAAGGTTGACCGGCACGATTTTCAGGAGCGGCTTGGCCAGGTGGCGCGCGCGCCGCGATGGGCACTGGCGCACAAATTCCCTGCCGAACAAGCGGAAACAATCCTGAATGCCATCGACATCCAGGTCGGGCGCACCGGTGCACTGACACCGGTGGCACGGCTGGAACCGGTTACGGTCGGCGGCGTCGTGGTGTCGAATGCGACACTTCACAATGAGGATGAAATCCGCCGCAAGGATATCCGCATTGGCGATCGCGTGGTGATCCAGCGCGCCGGAGACGTGATCCCGCAGGTCGTGCGGGTCATCACCGAGAAGCGCCCCTCCGGCAGTGCCGAATTCGTCTTCCCGCAAATATGTCCCCAATGCGGTGCGCCGGCAGACCGCCCCGAAGGTGAAGCGGTGCGCCGCTGTACAAACAGCCTCGAATGCCCGGCGCAGCGGCTGGAATGGCTGAAACATTTCGTGTCGCGTGATGCCTTCGATATCGAGGGGCTTGGCGCACGCCAGATCGACCAGTTCGTCTCGCTTGGCTGGGTGGAGCGGCCTGCCGATATTTTCCGCCTCGCGGCGCGCCAGGATGACCTTGCAGCGCTCGATGGCTATGGCGAAGTGTCCGTCCGCAATCTTCTGGCGGCAATCGATGCACGGCGCGACATCGGCTTTGAACGCTTCATCTTCGCGCTTGGCATCCGTCAGGTCGGCCAGGCGACGGCGCGTCTTCTGGCATTGCATTTCGACCAGCCAGAAGCATTGCTGGCCGCCGTCGGGCCAGGCGCCGATCTCGAGGTAACCACCACCGAGCTGACAGCCATCGACCAGGTCGGGGACGCGATGGTTGCCGACCTGATCTCCTTCTTCGCGAATGACAGCAACTATGCCGCTGTCGAGGACCTTCTTGGTCAGCTGTCGGTGACCCCGCCAGAACGGCCGGCAGATGACAGCCCGGTCAGTGGCAAGACAATCGTCTTCACCGGCACACTGGCTGGTATGTCACGGGCCGAGGCAAAGGCACGCGCCGAACAGCTTGGCGCAAAGGTGTCAGGATCGGTATCGGCGAAGACAAGCTATCTGGTGGCAGGCGCGGACGCCGGCTCGAAAGCGCGCAAGGCGGCCGAACTTGGTGTGATCGTCCTCAGCGAGGAAGAGTGGCTGTCCCTGATCGGGGGATGAACACCCCTACAACGGGGCGCAGGCCGCCTCGAGCCAGGCAAGAACATCTGGATGACCGGACAATTCCGGTGCCAGCACCGCCAGCACCCGCGCGTGATAGCCATTCAGCCAGTCACGCTCCGTCGGCAACAGCATGGCAACATCAATAAGCCGCCTGTCGATCGGACACAGGGTGATGCTCTCGAACGCAAGAAAGCCATCATCATCAGCTTCGCTCACAGCGATCAGATTTTCGGTACGGATGCCCCATTCACCGGCACGGTAATAGCCGGGCTCGTTCGACAGCAGCATACCGGTCGCAAGCGGTACCGTGCCGCGTTTCGAAATGCTGGCAGGTCCTTCATGAACCTGCATCACATGTCCAACGCCATGGCCAGTGCCATGCGCGTAATCAAGCCCCAGCGCCCACATCGGTGCACGCGCCAGCGCATCAACCTGCTGGCCGGTCGTGCCTTGCGGGAAGCGCGCCTCCGCCACCGCGATATGGCCACGCAGCACAGCGGTGAACCCATGAATCATCGCCGCGTTCGGGGTGCCAATGGCCACGGTGCGGGTGATGTCGGTGGTGCCGTCATTATAATGCGCGCCGGAATCAAGCAGCAACAGACTGTCATTCACTAGCACCGAATCCTGATCCGGCAGTGCCCGGTAATGCACGATCGCCCCGTTTGGCCCTGACCCGCAGATGGTCTCGAAGCTGGAGGCGAGGAACCGCGGGCTTTCCTGGCGCATGGCCAGCAAATGGCCGGCGATCTCATGTTCCTGCATGCCAGCAGCAGCGCCGCTGTCCAGCCAGCACAGGAAGCGCGCCATCACCGCCCCGTCCTCGACATGGGCGCGGCGCGTTCCCTCGAGTTCAGCCGTGTTCTTGCGCGCCTTCATCGCTGTCACCTGACAGCGTTCCGCCACAAGCGTGATAGCGGCCTGCTCAAGCGGTGCATGAAGCTGTTTGGGAAGGCTGTCCGGATCGAACATCACCTTCACGCCGTCGGCATAGCCGGCGCGGGGATCGATCAACTCACCAAACTGGGCCAGCGGCACAATGGCCACCTCATTGGCAAGGTCACCCTCCATGACCGGGGCCAGTCGCTGCGGGTCAGCCAGAAGGATCAGCCCGTTATCGCGATGATAGAGTGCAAAGAGAAGGTTGATCGGAGTGTTGGCAAGGTCGGTACCGCGGATGTTTACAAGCCAGTTGACGGCATCAGGGCGGCTGATCACCAATGCCGCGCACCCGGCATCGGCAAGACACCTGTCCAGATCGGCGATCTTCTCCGCCATGCTGGCGCCTGCCACCCGGTCCGGCATCCGGAACGGGCGTGACAGAGGCTGCGCCGGGCGATCAGCGCCCCACAGTGCGTCAATCGGGTTGTCGGTCTCGGCCACAAGAGTCGCGCCAACGGCGCTGCATTGCCGGGCCAATCGGTCGAACGCGTTCACCGTGATCAGCCGAGGATCAACCCCGATCCGTGCGCCGTGAAGTTGATTTTCAGCCAGAAACCCGGACAGCCCCGCTTCGGGAAGCGTGAAGGTCTGCCACAGGCTGTTGTCCGTCTGCTTCGCCATCTGCAGGGTGTATCGCCCGTCACTGAACAACGCAGCGCTGTCCTTCAGCACCAGCGCGAAACCTGCCGATCCGGTGAAACCGCTCAGAAAGGCGAGCCGCTCCTCAGCAGCGGGAACCTCCTCACCCTGAAACATATCCTCACGCCCTGAATACCAGCCTTCAAGGCCGCGTTCGGCCAGAATATCGCGAAGGCCTGAGAGCCGGTCTGCCGGGGACATCTTGGTCATCGAGGGTCCTGTAATACTGCGCAATGGTGACGGTCACGAGGATGCCATAGGCCGGAAAGCCCGCCAAGTCTCGCCGGATGCGCGGCTGGCCGCAACACAAGCGTCGTCCATTCGCCGATCCGCAGCCGCGAGACGGCATATGCACCGGAACTGGCATAGCGGCGCTCTACCATCACAGCCTGACTGGTCAGAATGCCGGAAAGGATCAGCCAGCCGTCAGATGCCAGCGCCGCCATCTGGTCCCGCGCCATGACGCAGAGAGGGCCAGCCAGAATATTGGCAAAAATCAGGTCATAGGGACGACCGCCGCGAACCGCAGGATGCGCGTAGCCCTGCGAGAGGACAGCCTGCACCCGGCGGCGCGGCAACCCGTTGATCCGCGCGTTATCCGCCGCTGTGCGCACTGCCAGCGCGTCATTATCCGCCAGAACAAGCTGTGCCGCCGGACGCGCCCGCAGGAATCCGAGCCCCAGAATGGCCGACCCGCAGCCCATATCAAGAACCCGCCAGTGGCGGCGACGGTCCCGTCGCAGGATTGCCCCGGCGGCACGAAGGCAACCTTCCGTCGTCGGGTGTGTGCCGGAGCCGAAGGCCTGCGCCGCCTCAACCAGCAGCGGCCAGCTTGCCGGTGGTGGTGGAGTCTCGACATGACCACCATAGATCCAGAACCTGCCGATCCGGCGCGGTGGAAAGGCAGCACGATTCTCGGCAAGCCAGTCACGCTGTTCCAGCGGATCGATCTCGGTCGCCGTGACAGCATGCTGGCAGGCGGCAAAGACAGGTGACAGCAGGTCGCCCAGAGCTGCCGCGTCAGGCGCCTCGACAAAGAGCGATTCGATCAACCAGGTGCCACCCTCATCACGCAGATGCGCGGTGGCGCTGGCATCCAGAAGTTCGGAGAATACCGTCTCGAAGCCGGCGACCTGATCAAGGGAAAGCGAGGCATCAAGGCGAAGACGCGCGATGAACAGAGGCGTTGTCATGCTGTCACGGCTTGCTGACAAAACCGGCGACGACTTTCTTGTGGCCGGCGCGGTCAAAGGAGATTTCCAGCTTGTCACCATCCACATGAACAACATTGCCCATGCCGAATTTCTGGTGGAAAACGCGGTCTCCCGCGGCAAAGCCAGCCGCATTGCCCTGCGGGGTGAACAGCGGATCATCACCAGCCTCACGCCGCGCCGCCATGCGCCGCCATCCCGGGCCATATCCGCCGCGCGCGCCGTCACCGTAGCCACCGCTCGCCAGCTGTGCTGGCGTCGCCCGGCCAAAGGGAATGCCGCCACCAAGTCCCTGCGCGATATCCTCGATGACGGTCTCTGGCGGAAGTTCCTGCACAAACCTTGAGGGGATTGATGACTGCCATTGACCATGGATACGGCGGCTTCCGGCAAAGCTCAGCCAGACCTGCCGGCGGGCGCGGGTGATGCCGACATAGGCGAGGCGACGCTCCTCCTCCAGCCCGACGGCGCCATTCTCATCGATGGTGCGCTGGCTTGGGAAGATCCCCTCCTCCCAGCCCGGCATGAAGACGGTGTCGAACTCCAGCCCCTTGGCGGCATGAAGGGTCATCAGCGTGACTTCCCCCTGATCGCTCTCGGCATCGCCATCCATCACCAGCGAGATGTGCTCGAGGAAGCCTTGCAGCGTATCGAAATCCTGCATGGCGTTGACAAGTTCGGTCAGGTTCTCGAGCCGCCCTTCAGCCTCGGGCGAGCGGTCAGCCTGCCACATGGCAGTGTAACCGGATTCATCCAGAACCATTTTCGCAAGATCAGTGTGATGAAGCCCGCCAGCGGCGTCACGCCAACGGGCAATATCCTGGCAGAACCCGCCAAGCGCGGTTCGCGCCGCCGGGCGCAACTCGTCAGTCGTCACCAGATCGACGGCCGCCGCCATCAGCGGCTTGCCGGAGGCACGCGCCTGCACATGGATGGCCTGGATGCTGGCGGTGCCAAGGCCGCGCTTCGGCACATTGATGATCCGCTCAAAAGCGAGGTCGTCAGCAGGTTGCGCGATCAGCCGTAGATAGGCGATGGCATCACGGATTTCGGCGCGTTCATAAAAGCGTGTCCCGACCACCCGGTAGGGCAATCCGATGGCAATGAACCGTTCCTCGAATTCGCGGGTCTGAAAGCCGGCGCGCACCAGCACCGCGATCTTCGACAGGTCCTCACCGCGCGCCTGCATCGATTCGATGTCGGCAGAAATGGCGCGTGCCTCGTCAGCACCATCCCAGTAACCGTTGACGCGAAGTTTCTCCCCCTCATCCGCCGAAGTGAACAGCGTCTTGCCAAGGCGGGATTCATTGCGGGCGATGATGCCCGAGGCCGCTGCCAGAATATGCCCTGTGGACCGGTAATTTTCCTCCAGCCTGACAATTTTCGCACCCGGGAAGTCACTTTCGAATTTCAGGATATTGCCGACTTCGGCCCCGCGCCAGCCATAGATCGACTGGTCATCATCGCCAACACAGCACAGGTTGCGATCCGGCCCAGTCAGCAAACGTAGCCACAGATATTGAGCGACATTGGTATCCTGATACTCATCCACCATGATGTGCGAAATCCGGCCATGATATTCGGCCAGCACATCGGGATGTGTCTGAAAGATGGTCAGCATGTGAAGAAGAAGATCGCCGAAGTCGACGGCATTCAGGGCCAGCAGGCGTGCCTGATAGGCCGAATAGAGGTCGCGAAGACGCCCGTTCGCCAGATCCCCTGCCTCGGCGGCCCCTACCTTTTCCGGCACCAGCCCGCGATCCTTCCAACGCTGGATCACCCCACCTAACAGACGTGCCGGCCAGCGTTTCGGATCGATGTCATCAGCCTCCATCAGCTGTTTCAGAACCCGGTTCTGATCATCGACATCAAGGATGGTGAAGTCGCTGCGAAGACCGACTAGATCGGCATGGCGCCGCAGCATGCGGGCAGCAAGGGCGTGGAAGGTGCCAAGCCAGACCTGTTCGGCCATCGGGCCGACCATGCTGGCTACACGCATCTTCATCTCGCGCGCCGCCTTGTTGGTAAAGGTCACGGCGAGGATGTTCCAAGGCTTTGCTGTGCCGGTGGCGACAAGCTCGGCAAGGCGCGAGGTCAGGACACGGGTCTTGCCGGTGCCGGCACCGGACAGGACAAGAAGCGGGCCGGACAGGGCCTGAACCGCCTCACGTTGCGGATCATTCAGGCCGTCAAGCCAGGGATGGGCTGTCGAAGGGGCGGTTTGCATGGCCGACAAAGTCGCAAATCGCCGGGCACGGGTCAACGACGCATGCCGCAGATGCGTCACTTGTTCCGCCCTAATCATGCCTCATCATGATGATCTGCTGCATCCACGTTATTTTCATTTTCGCCATGTTACTATATCTTCACCTCAGAGTGAGAACCCGGATTGTCTGATGATGGATGTTTGGATGTTGTTAGGAAGGCGTTCTCTTGGCGTCGCTGTTGGTCTTGTCACCACCCTGATGATGACACTGGCCGGCTGTTCCTCGACGCCGCCAGAGCAGCGCGCCGATCTGCGTGACCCCTATGAGGAGACCAACCGCAAGGTGTTCGCCTTCAATATGGGGGTAGACAGCTATGTTCTGGAACCGGTCGCATCGGGATACCGCACTGTCGTGCCGGAGGGTGGTCGTTCCGCCGTTAGCGGTCATCTGCGCTGGGCCTCTATGCCATCGACGGCGGTGAATTCCACCCTTCAGGGCAAGTTCGAGAATGCCGGGCTGGCAACATTGAATTTTCTCGTCAACGGCCTGACTCTTGGCTTCGCCGATCTCACCGAGGGCGAGGACAAGGTGATCCAGGAGGATTTTGGACAGACACTGGCAAGCTGGGATGTGCCAGAAGGCTCCTACGTGATGGTGCCGGTGCTTGGCCCGCGGACAGGCCGCTCGCTTGGTGGCGCGGTGGTTGACTTCGCGATGAACCCCCTGCGGGTGTTCGGCACCGGCAACACTGTCCAGACAATCAATACGGCACAGGGTCCGGTTGCCGCAGTCAACTTCAGGGCGCAGAATTTCGACACCATCAATGACGTGAAATACAATGCGCTGGACCCCTATGCCCGCACCCGCTCGGTCTATTACCAGACGCGCCAGGGCCTTCTCGAGGATCGCGTCACCAGCTCCGCCGGAAGCGCCGTGTCAGAGGATGAGTTCGACTCGCTGTTTGAAGGGGAAAGCAACTGATGTTCCGCCGTCATGCCATCGCTCTCGTCCTGTCCTGTCTGCTGCTGATGCCGGTTTCGGCCGGTGCCAATGACCGCGAATCGGCGGCAGTCGCGCTGATCGACACCATGATCAATGACCTGAAAACCTTTCTCGCCACAGATACAGGCGACACGCAGGCCCGTACCGCCGAGATCGACCGTCTGTTGTCCACCTATTTCGACATGGACAGCATTACCCGTTTTTCCGTCGGACAATACTGGCGGGCTGCCAGCAGCGAGCAAAGATCAGAATACGGAAAGCTTTTGCACGACGTGTTGTGCGGCACCATCGTTCGCAATTTCGACCAGCTCTACAACCTTGACTATTCCGCTGGCGGCACAACCGTGAAGGGCGACAAATTCGTGATCGTGCAAGGCACCTTTATCGATACGAACGGCGCGCGCGCGCCTGTCGCCGTGACCTGGCGCGTGCTGACCCTTGAAGACCAACCACCACGGGTCTTCGACATTGAGGTCGAGAACCTGTCGCTGCTTGTCACGCAAAAGCAGGAAAATGTCGCCGTCATCCGCAAGAACAAGGGTGATTTCCAGGCATTGATCAACGTCATGCGTGAACGGCTGGAAACGCCGCTTCACGAAGGAAGCTAGACCGGCCCTGCAGCTGCATTGCGACCGGTGGGCCTAGCGGCTGATCGGCTTATATTTGATGCGTGTCGGACGATCAGCCTCGGCCCCGAGACGCCGCTTGCGGTCTGCCTCATAGGCCTCGTAATTCCCCTCGAACCACTCCACATGGCTGTCGCCCTCGAAGGCGAGGATATGCGTCGCGATCCGGTCAAGGAACCAGCGGTCGTGGCTGACGACCACAGCGCAGCCGGCAAAGTCCTCGAGCGCCTCCTCCAGCGCACGAAGCGTATCGACATCAAGATCATTTGTCGGCTCGTCAAGAAGCAGCAGATTCGCGCCGCTTTTCAGCATCCGCGCCAAATGCACCCGGTTGCGCTCGCCCCCGGAGAGCTGGCCAACGCGTTTCTGCTGGTCACCGCCCTTGAAATTAAACTGCCCGACATAGGCGCGCGAGGCCATGGTGCGCTTGCCAAGCTCGATCTCGT
>JAYOST010000035.1:0-13456 GCA_038139365.1 Alphaproteobacteria bacterium | reverse complement strand
GCTTCGAGGCCGGCGAATTCGATGTCTGCACCGTCATCTTCAACAAGTTCAAATCGGCGATCTCGCAGGAAGTCACGCTGCAGCGCCTGATTCCCGCAGAGGTGTCCGACGCGCAGGACGCATCCGACGAAACCGGCGTATCCTATGAATACGAGCCGGACGAGGAAGAGCTTCTGGCCGCGGTTCTGCCGCGCAATATTTCCACCCAGGTCTACAGCGCGCTGCTGGAATCCTCGGCATCAGAGCTTGCCGCCAGGATGACGGCGATGGATAACGCAACCCGCAACGCGGGCGACCTGATCGATCGTCTGACGCTGGTCTATAACCGGACCCGCCAGGCGACCATCACCAAGGAACTGATCGAAATCATCTCCGGCGCCGAAGCGGTGTGACCGGATAGAAGACTTAACCGCGGAGTAGGATAAAATGGCGAACAATATCGGCAAAATCAGTCAGGTCATCGGCGCCGTTGTCGATGTCGTGTTCGAAGGCCATCTTCCGGCCATTCAGAACGCGCTCGAGGTTGACAATGGCGGGCAGCGCCTGGTTCTCGAGGTGGCACAGCATCTTGGCGAATCCGCAGTGCGTACCATCGCAATGGACGCGACCGAAGGTCTCGTCCGTGGTGCCGAAGCCACCGATACAGGCGCGCCGATCACCGTGCCTGTCGGGCCGGAAACGCTGGGGCGTATCCTGAACGTCATCGGTGAGCCGGTGGATGAGGGCGAGCCGGTGAAATCGGCCAAGCACTATCCGATCCACCGCGCGGCGCCTGAATATGTCGACCAGTCAACCGAAGCCGAGATCCTGGTCACCGGGATCAAGGTCGTCGATCTTCTGGCCCCCTATGCAAAGGGCGGCAAGATCGGCCTGTTTGGCGGTGCCGGTGTTGGCAAGACCGTCCTGATCATGGAGCTGATCAACAACGTCGCGAAGGCGCATGGTGGCTACTCGGTGTTTGCCGGTGTCGGCGAGCGCACCCGCGAGGGCAACGATCTGTATCATGAGATGGTCGAATCCGGCGTCATCAAGACCGATGGTGAGGGTTCGAAAGCGGCGCTGGTCTATGGCCAGATGAACGAGCCGCCGGGCGCCCGTTCGCGCGTCGCGCTGACCGGCCTGACCCTGGCTGAATATTTCCGCGATGAGGAAGGCCAGGACGTGCTGTTCTTCGTCGACAACATCTTCCGCTTCACCCAGGCCGGCTCGGAAGTGTCCGCGCTTCTCGGCCGTATCCCGTCGGCGGTGGGTTATCAGCCGACGCTGGCCACCGACATGGGTGCCCTGCAGGAGCGGATCACCACCACCACCAAGGGTTCGATCACCTCGGTCCAGGCGATTTATGTCCCGGCCGATGACCTGACCGACCCGGCGCCGGCAACCTCGTTTGCCCACCTTGACGCAACCACGGTTCTGTCGCGCCAGATTGCCGAGCTTGGCATCTACCCGGCCGTTGACCCGCTGGATTCCTCGTCACGGATGCTCGATCCGCGGATCGTTGGCGAGCGCCATTACGAGATCGCGCGTAACGTTCAGGAAGTGCTCCAACAATACAAGTCGCTGCAGGACATCATCGCCATTCTTGGCATGGATGAACTCTCGGAAGAGGACAAGCTTGTCGTGGCCCGCGCCCGCAAGATCCAGCGCTTCCTGTCGCAGCCGTTCCATGTGGCCGAAGTCTTCACCGGCTCGCCCGGCAAGCTGGTCGGGCTTGACGACACAATCGACGGCTTCGCCGGTATCATTGCCGGTGACTATGACCATCTTCCCGAGGCTGCCTTCTACATGGTCGGCACCATCGAAGAGGCCATCGAAAAGGGCAAGAAGCTGATGCAGGAGGCCGCGTAAGCGGCCGCCTGGCGACGGGAGTAACGCGCGATGGCCGAAACCACGCAACTTGAACTGGTCACACCTGCGGACATCATGGTGCACAAGCCTGTGCAGATGGTCGTTGCGCCTGGCGTCGAAGGATTGTTCGGCGTGCTGCCGCGGCACGCGCCGCTGCTTTCCGACCTGTCCCGCGGGGTGGTCGAGGTGCATGAGAACGGCCAGATCGTGAATCGCTTCATGATTGATGGCGGACTAGCCGATGTATCGGGCGAGGCAGTGACCATCCTGACCGAGCGCGCCGAGGACCTGGACAAGGCCGACCGTGACACCATCAAGGCGCGCGCCGAGGCCGCCAGCGGTGCCGAGGCGGACTTCCTGAACGCGGTACTGGCGGCCATCTGACCCGCCACCCTTCACGTCATCGATTACAGATTTGAAAAACCCGGCTGTAACGCCGGGTTTTTTCTTGCTCTGACGTTCTGACCGACGCCGCCTAGCTGTTGATCAGCGGGGCGAAGCTGTCCATCAACGTCTGATAGACATCGCGCTTGAAGGGAACTGCCAGATCAATCAGCGCATGTGGCTCCACCCACCGCCATTCGCAGAATTCCGGCTCGTCAGTGTCGATATTGATGTCGGCATCATTGCCGGTGAAGCGCAGCGCCACCCATTTCTGTTTCTGGCCGCGATACTGGGCGTTCCACAGCCTGTCCGCCAGTGGTCTGGGAATATCGTAGTGAAGCCACTCATCATGTTCCTGCAGAAGCGTCCCCTTCTGGGTACCGATTTCCTCACCCATTTCACGAAGGCAGGCCTGCATCACCGTCTCGCCATGGTCGATGCCGCCCTGCGGCATCTGCCAGGCCTCGGCACGGTTGTCGATGCGCCGCCCGGCAAACAACATATTGTCGGCGTTCAGAAGGAAGATGCCAACGCACGGTCGGTAGGGACGATCCTCGTAGGGAATGCGGCTCATGAAGCAGGCTTGAGCGCGCTGAATACGGCGACGCCGCGAATGAGATCAAGGGCACGGGCAAGCTGGTAATCGATCTCCGACTGATTGCGGGTGTCGGTGGCTTCATCGCCCGCAGCGCTGTCCTCGGTTGCGGCGTCCTCGCCATCTACCGCATCTGCGGCGCTGGCGCTGTCTTCATCCTCGCCGGCACCGTCGAGGGCGCCACGCAGATCTTCCTCGCGGACAATGCCGCCTTCGACCGCTTCGATACGGGCCAGCTCGACCTCGATGTCAGGAACAATGCCGCGTGCCTGGATCGACACACCGGACGGGGTGTAATAGCGCGCCGTTGTCAACCGGATGGCTGAGCTGGTGGAGATCGGGATCACCGACTGCACCGATCCCTTGCCGAAAGAACGCGTGCCAAGGATCACCGCACGTTTGTGGTCCTTCAGCGCGCCAGCGACGATTTCCGAGGCCGAGGCCGAGCCTGAATTGATCAGGATGACCATTGGCAGGCCACGCGCAATGTCACCAGGCCTGGCATAGACATGCGATCCTTCATCCGCGTTGCGCCCGCGGGTGGAGACGATCTCACCCTCTTCAAGGAAGGCATCGGAGACCGATATGGCCTCGGTGAGGAGGCCGCCAGGGTTGTTCCGCAGGTCGAGCACGATGCCTTTCAGCGCGTCACCTTCCTCACGGAAGAAATCATCCACCGCATCCATCAGGCCGGGCGTTGTCTGTTCGGAAAAAGTGGTGATCCGGACATAACCGATGCCGTCGAAAATTTCCGACCTGACCGAGCGGATCTTGATGAAATCCCGCATGAGAGTGACATCGAAAGGTTCGAGCTTGGCACGTTGTATCTTGACCGTCACTTTCGAGCCGACTTCGCCGCGCAGCCGTTCGACGGCTTCGGACAGCTGCATGCCGATGATCGAGACACCATCGACCGCGATCAGATAGTCCTCGGGCTGGAGCCCGGCGCGCGCCGCAGGTGTGTCATCGATGGGCGACACCACCTTGACCATCCCCTGATCCATGGTGATCTCGACACCAAGCCCGCCGAAGCGGCCCCTTGTCTGCTCCTGCATCTCCGAGAAATTCTCGGTATCGAGGAAGGTTGAATGCGGATCGAGAGAGGTCAGCATGCCGGTGATTGCAGCCTCGATCAGATCGCGGTCGTCAATCTCGTCGACATAGCTTTCGCGGACCCGCTGGAAGATGTCACCGAACAGACCGAGCTGACGATAGGTGTCTTCCTTGCTGGAGGATTGCGCGGTGGTGAGTGTCGGCACCGTCATGCCTGCAAGGAACAGCATCCCGCAAAATACGGCCACATGCCACAGGCGTAAACGGCTTACGCGGGTCCATCTATCCATCTTGCTCGGCTCCTTCGGCGCGATCACGCTCATGAGCTAATGTAATGGTGAATTTACGTTTTGCAACGATTTGGCGCACTGTCTGGGTCTTCAGCCGCCAGCATGCGACTGCAGGACGCGTCCGGTCATCGCTGCTGGCTGGTCGATGCCGAGGAGGGCGAGAAGGCTCGGCGCCAGGTCAGCCAGCCTGCCATCCGACAGTGTGGTGCCGGGGGCTGCGCCAATCAGGATCACCGGCACCAGATTGGTGGTATGCGCGGTATGCGGCGAGCGCGCCGCCTCATCCCACATCAGCTCGCAATTACCATGATCTGCGGTAACGAACATCTGGCCCCCTGCGGCCAGCACCAGACCGGCAATCTCGCCAACGCAGCCGTCAACGGTCTCGACGGCGCGAATCGCCGCCTGCAGGTCACCGGTATGACCGACCATGTCCGGATTGGCGAAATTGATCACCAGAAGATCATGCCTGCCGCCTTCAAGGCTGTCGCGCGCGGCGGCCAGCACGCCGGCGGCGCTCATCTCTGGCTGCAGGTCATAGGTCGCCACTTTCGGCGATGGCACCAGAACCCGGTCCTCGCCAGCGGCCACGGCCTCGTCACCGCCATTCAGAAAGAAGGTGACATGCGGGTATTTCTCGGTTTCGGCAAGGCGGAGCTGGCGCTTGCCGGCGGCGGCGACAGTGGCCCCCAGCGTGTCCTCGATCCGCTGCGGGCCAAACAGGGTGGTCATCTGCGTGTCGAGCACCGCTGAATAGGAAGCCATGCCGATGGCACCTGCCAGATCAACTGGATGGGCATCGAAACCGACCTCGTGCGGCATCAGCCAGCAGGCCAGAAGCTGGCGCACCCGGTCGGCACGGAAATTGATCATCACCACCGCATCGCCGTCGCGCATGCCTTGATAATCGCCGATCACGCAGGGCTTGATGAATTCATCTCTTTCACCGGCCTCATACGCAGCGGCAAGCGCCGCCATCGGGTCGGTGGCATGGTTCTCGGCATGGCCGCTGTTGATGGCCTGGAAGGCGGATTGCGTGCGTTCCCATCTCTGGTCGCGGTCCATCGCGAAATAGCGCCCGATCAGGGTGCCGAAGCGCACACCGCCCGGCAGCCTGTCTATGAAGTCTGGAAGCGCCTGCTGCGCCGCCTTTGGCAGCACATCGCGGCCATCGGTGAATCCGTGGAGGGTGATGTCGGCCCCGCCGGCGTGAAGTCCATCGATCACCGCCAGCATCTGGTCCTGATGCGAGTGTACCCCGCCGGATGACAGCAGTCCCATCACATGAACCCGCCCGCCGGAGGTCCGCAGGCGCGATGCCAGCGCCGCCAGCTCGGGATGCGCTGCCAGAGACCCGTCCGCCATGGCAGCGTTGATCCGCGGCAGGTCCTGCATGACCACCCGGCCGGCCCCGATATTCATGTGGCCGACCTCGGAATTGCCGACCTGGCCTGCGGGAAGCCCGACCTCGATACCGGACGCAGCGAGACGCGCATGCGGCCAGTTGTGCAGCAAGGAATCGAAGACCGGGGTGTTGGCAAGCGCCACGGCATTGCCGTCACGCGCCTCGCGCAGACCCCAGCCATCCATGATGCACAGGACAACCGGGCCAGAAGATGAAGCTGTATCGGACATAAGGCCTTATACCGCCGGCGCGGCGCGGCGTACAGGGTCTAGCCGCCGCGATGATAGGGGTGACCGGCGAGAATGGTGGTGGCGCGGTAGAGCTGTTCCGCGAGCATCGCCCGAAACAGCATATGTGGCCAGGTGGCGCTGCCAAAGGCAATCCGCGCTTCGGCCCGCGCCAGCAGGTGTTCACCATGTCCGTCCGCCCCGCCGATCGCGAAGCAGGCCGATGTCATGCCGCTGTCGCGCCAGTTCTGCAGCATCGCCGCCAGCGCCTCTGAAGAGGTGTCGCGGCCGCGTGGATCGCAGGCGATCAGCGGGGTTGTCGCCGGACAATGGCGCAGCAGGCGCGCGCCTTCATCATCGCGGCGGGCCGGACCGGCGGGAAGCTTCGATTCGATCTCGACAAGCTCGCCGCCCTGGGGAATGCGTGACAGCCAGTCACTGACCAGAGCCTGTTCGGGCGCGCTGCGCCCCTTGCCGACAGCGAGAATGATGAGTTTCATGGATGGTTCCGGTGTCTGGTGATCTGTGTGCCGCGCCGTTCAGGGCGCGCCAGCAGCCTGTTCACCGCGCTGGTACGGCGCGATACGCATGAACCGTCAGCGGGACAGCGCCGGACTAGCTGCCGACGGTGACCACTTCCTGCGGGCCGTCATTCGCCCACATGCGCTCCAGACCGTAAAATTCACGAACCTCGGGGCGGAACAGATGGACGATCACGTCATTTGCGTCGATCAGCACCCAGTCTGCCTGCCGCATGCCCTCAAGCCCCAGAATTTCGACGCCGGCCTGTTTCAGTCTGACTTCGAGACGTTCGGCCATGGCCGCCACCTGCCGCGAGGAGGTGCCGCTGGCGATCACCATATAGTCAGCAACCGATGATTTGCCACGCAAAGGAATGGCAAGCACATCTTCGGCTTTGTCGCTATCGAGGGAAGAGGTGACCATGTCGAGGATCTGGTCGGGATCCAAATGCGATTGCATTTTGCTAATTGTGTCTCTCCACAAATGCGCCCTGCCAGCGCTCCTGCTGACCGTTCTTGCGGTCTTGCTGGCGCAGGGCTGTTGCCGACGCATGGTGCCGGCGCCCAGCGATGAAGCACCAGGACGGCGCCGTCCCCGGTCCACGCAAGGTCGCAGCGGCAAGCCGACGCGACGACAGGCGGGATCGCAGGAGTAGCCTCCCGTTGCTTAACGCCTGATAAGAATAGCCCGGTCGGTCAATCACCGCAATGGGCATGGTTCTGGCGACGACATCATGCCGCTGCCAGCTGGCGAATCCGACCAGATTGTCCGCCCCCATCAGCCAGCAGAAACGGTGCCGAGGACAGCGCCGGCGAAGCTGTGCCAGCGTTTTATGGGTCAGTGTCGTGCCGAATTCGACCTCTGGCGCGATCACCCGGATATGGCGGTGGCCGGCGACAAGATGCCGGGCCCCGTCCAGTCTGGCGCGGAGCGGGGCCATGCCCTGGCTGTCCTTCAGCGGGTTCTGCGGGCTGACAAGCCACCAGATCTCGGCAAGGCCAAGCTGGCGGCGGGCCATGTCGGCAAGATGAAGGTGGCCGTCATGGGCCGGGTTGAAGGAACCACCGAACAGGCCGATGCAAAGCCGCCTGCCATCATGAAACAGGCGCGGGACGCGGTGCCGGCGAAGATGATCCGGCTTAGCCGTCACGAAGCTGACCATTGCCCCTGACGAGATATTTGAAGCTTGTCAGCTGCGCCGCGCCAACCGGGCCGCGGGCATGCATGCGGCCGGTGGCGATGCCGATCTCCGCGCCCATGCCAAACTCGCCGCCGTCGGCGAATTGTGTCGAGGCGTTGACCATGACGATGGCGCTGTCGACCTCGCGCAGAAAGGCTTCGGCGGTGGCGGCGTTCTCGGTGATGATACAGTCGGTATGGTTCGACCCGTAGCTGGCGATATGTGCTGTCGCCATCTCGAGGTCATCGACAACCCGCACCGAAATGATGCTGTCGAGATATTCTGTCGACCAGTCGGCGTCGGTGGCCGCGCTCGCCTGCGGGATCAGGGCGCAGCACTCATCATCGCCGCGAATGGCGCAGCCGGCCTCGATCAGCGCCGCCCCGATCTCGGGAAGAAGCGTGGCAGCAACGCGCCGGTCGACAAGAATGGTCTCGGCCGCGCCGCAGATGCCGGTTCGCCGCATCTTCGCATTGACGCTGATTGTTACCGCCTTGTCCGGATTGGCGTCGGCATCAATGAACAGATGGCAAATGCCTTCAAGGTGGGCGAAGACGGGCACCCGCGCCTCGGTCTGCACCCGCTCGACAAGCGAGCGCCCGCCGCGCGGGATGATCACATCGATCTCGCCACTGGCGGCCAGCATCGCGCCGACGGCGCCGCGATCATCTGTCGGGACCATCTGCACCGCGCCGCGTGGCAGTCCGGCGGCCTCCAGCCCGTCACCCATGATCTCGGCAAGAAGTCCCGATGTCTCGCGGCTGTCGCTGCCGCCGCGCAGGATGGCAGCGTTGCCGGCGATCAGGCACAGTCCACCGGCATCAACCGTCACATTGGGGCGTGATTCATAGATCACCCCGATCACCCCGAGCGGGGTGGCGACGCGGGCAATGTCGAGGCCGTTCGGGCGGGTCCAGCGCGCCAGTTCGCGCCCGATCGGATCTTCGAGCCCGGTGATATCCTCAAGCCCTCTTGCCATGCCGTCGATTCGCGCCGGTGTCAGCGTCAGCCTGTCGATGAAGGCGGCGCTGATGCCGTTCGCCTCGGCACGCGCCACGTCAGCGGCGTTGCGGGCCAGAATGTCGTCCTGGCGGTCACGGATCATCGCCGCCGCCTGGCGCAGGGCCTCGCAGCGGGCGTGATGCGACGACAGCGCGAGAACCGCCTGCGCGCTACGCGCGGTGCGCACCAGCGCCGAAATCAGGCCGGCATGGTCACCGTCGAGAAGACTCTTCGAGATATCCGTCATGCATGGCTCCTGTTGTCCAGCGGTGGTCAGTCGCCCTTTTCCATCGTCGCAAGTTCAAGCATCACAAGATTATCGGCATGAATGACCTCGTCGCGGCCACGATATCCCAGCAGGCTTTCTATTTCACTGCTTTTGTGGCCAAGGATGCGCCGCGCGTCATTTGCCGAATAGGCCGACAGCCCGTGTCCGATCACCTGGCCGCCGGCATCTTCGATGGCGATCAGGTCGCCGCGTTCGAAGTCGCCTTTGGCTGCCGTCACCCCGGCCGGGAGAAGTGAGCGGCCCTGGCGAAGCGCGCGCCGCGCACCGGCATCAACCCGCAGGCTGCCGCGTGGTGCCAGCGACCCGCCGATCCATCGCTTGCGGGCCGTCAGCGGACTGTGCTCGGCGCGGAACAGCGTGTTGCGGGCGCCCTCGACAAGCGCTGTCACTGGCCGCTGCCGCTGGCCGCTGCAGATCACCATGCCGCACCCGGCATTCATCGCGATCCGCGCCGCCTCGAGCTTCGTGATCATCCCGCCCGAGGCATAGGCGGCATTGGCGTTTCCCGCCATCGCCATGATCTCGTCGCTCATCGCGTCGACATACGGCACATGGCGGGCTGCCTTGTCATCCCGCGGATTGCCGGAATAGAGCCCGTCGATATCGGAAAGCAGCAGCAGCAGATCGGCGCTGATCATCGCCGCGACGCGCGCGGCCAGCCGGTCATTGTCGCCGAAACGGATTTCGGCGGTGGCGACAGTGTCGTTCTCGTTGACCACCGGCACGGCGCCAAGTTCCAGCAGCGCCGCCATGGTGGCGCGGGCGTTGAGGTGCCGGCGGCGGGTCTCGGTGTCTTCGGGCGACAGCAGAATCTGCGCGACGCCGATGTCATGGCCGGCAAGTGCTTCGCGCCAAGCATGTGCCAGCACGACCTGGCCGGTGGCCGCCGCCGCCTGCTTTTCCTCAAGCGCCAGATCACGCCCGTCAATGCCAAGCTCGCGGCTGCCAAGCGCAATCGCGCCGCTGGACACGACAACGACATGTTTGCCGTCGCGGCGCAGCATGGCGATGTCACTTGCCATGCCGGCAATCCAGTCCGCGTTCACCCGGTTGCTGGCATCCTCGACCAGCAGCGAGGAGCCGATCTTGATGATGATGGTCCTTGCCAACGCGATGGCGTCGGCAGCGGTCATGGCGACCATGGCACATCCTCCTGCTTCGGGGCATCGGCGGCGCGCGCCTCGTCAATCACGGCGATCAGCCGGCGAAGCAGGGTGCGCACACCGGACCCGCTGACCGATGACAGGCTGGTGACCTCGCCGGCGCCGGCGGCGTGGAGTGCTGCGGCCACATCCTCGGCATAGCCGTCCGGCGCGGCATCACATTTGCTGAGGGCGATGATTTCGGTCTTGTCGGCAAGGCCGCCGCCATAGGCCGCCAGCTCGTCACGAAGCGTGCGCCAGGCTGCCACCGGATCCTCGCCGGTCACATCGACAAGGTGAAGAAGGACACGGCAGCGCTCGACATGGCCAAGAAAGCGGGTGCCAAGCCCGGCCCCGGTATGCGCGCCCTCGATCAGACCGGGAATATCGGCCATGACAAATTCACGCTCATCGACCCCGACAACCCCCAGATTCGGGTGCAGGGTGGTGAAGGGATAGTCGGCGATCTTCGGCCGCGCTGCCGATACCGTGCTGAGAAAGGTCGATTTGCCGGCATTGGGCAGACCAAGAAGTCCGGCGTCGGCAATCAATTTCAGCCGCAGCCAGACCCACATCTCCTGGCCGCTTTCGCCGGGCTGGGATTTGCGCGGTGCACGGTTGGTCGATGATTTGAAAAAGGCGTTGCCCTTGCCGCCCGCCCCGCCCTTGGCGAGGATGAACTCCTGTCCTTCATACGTCAGGTCGGCAAGCACGGTTTCCTGATCATCGGCCAGGATCTGTGTGCCGACCGGAAGTTTCAGCATCACATCGTCGCCCGACGCGCCGGACCGGTCACGCCCGGCCCCGGGGCGGCCCGACTGCGCCTTGAAATGCTGCTGGTAGCGATAATCGATCAGCGTGTTGAGGCCGGCGACAGCGCGGGCGATGACATCGCCGCCGCGTCCACCATCGCCGCCATCCGGCCCGCCGAACGGCACATGGGCCTCACGCCGGAAGCTGACAGAGCCCGGTCCGCCATGTCCCGATCGGGTAAATATCTTGGCCTGGTCGAGAAACTTCATGATCCTGAGCCCTGCGGCGAGGTTGCATCGGAACCGGCACCATCCTGCCGGCATTCATTGCGCCGCCATCCACCATGCCGGCAATTAAAAAGGGGAATAACGCACCCGTCATCCCCCCTTTGGGCGGGCTGCCGGAAGTGGCGCCCGATCGCTTGTGAACCGGACGGCCTACTCGGCAGCCTCGGCGGCTGGCAGCACATTCACGAACATGCGCCCACCCGACTTTTCCTTGAAAGCCACCTTGCCTTCGATGAGGGCGAACAGGGTGTGGTCCTTGCCCATGCCGACATTCTCGCCGGGATGAACCTTGGTGCCGCGCTGGCGCATGATGATGTTGCCGGCAAGAACCGATTCGCCGCCAAACTTCTTCACGCCAAGACGGCGACCAGCGGAGTCGCGACCGTTACGTGAGCTACCACCTGCTTTTTTATGTGCCATTTTCCAGCTCCCTTAAGCTGTTGGTGCGCGCCGCGCTCCGGATTTAGGACTTTGCTGCCTTCTTGGCGGCCGCTTTCTTTGCGGTTGCCTTTTTGGCGGCGGTCTTCTTGGCAGCTGCCTTCTTAGGTGCTGCCTTGGCTTCTGCCTTCGGCGCCGCTTTCTTGGCGGCGGCCTTCTTTGCTGCTGCCTTCGGCGCTGCGTCTTCCTTCGCGGCGGCCTTTTTGGCCGGTGCCGCTTTCGGCTTCAGCGACTTGCCGTCTTCGGCAATGGCGTTGATCTTCAGCAGCGTCAGGTCCTGACGATGGCCCTGGGTGCGGCGGTGATTCTTGCGGCGCTTGCGGCGGAAGATGATGATCTTCGGTCCACGGGTCTGGCTGACGACCGTGGCGCTCACGGCTGCACCCTCAACCCGCGGGGTCCCGATTGTGACCTTGTCGCCGTCGCCCAGCATGACGATGTCGTCGAGAATCACCTCGGCGCCTTCGTCAGCGGCGATCCGCTCGACCAGAATAGTGTCGTCCTTGGCCACGCGGTACTGCTTGCCGCCTGTTCTTACCAACGCATACATGGCTTCCATCCTTATTCTTTCCGTCCCGCCGTCCAACCAGCCCGCCGGAACCCCCGGCCAGTGTCTGATCTGCCGCGCGATCCCACGCTTGAACATGCCGTCCGGCATGGTGGTCTGGGCCGCGCTGCCCTTTTGGGCGGAAAGCAAAAACATACCGCTCTGGAACCCCAAAGCGGATTGCGGTGGAATATACGCCTGCATACGCCGCTGTCAAGACCGCAATCGCCTTATCGGGCTTGCATTTCAGACGGATATCCGGCGGTCTTGAATCACCATCATCCGCCGCCGAACAGCCCGTGGCGTTTCGGGTCGTGCGGGGCATCGCCCATTTCAAGATGCAGGCTGTCACCCTGCCAGGGATGCGCCGCCACAACTTCGTCGTCCAGCTCGACCCCGAGACCCGGGGCGGACGGCGGGATGATATAGCCATCCTCCCATTGCAGCGGTGTTTTCAGAAGCCTGGCGTGGAAGCCGTCCATCCTGCCGATTGATTCGAGGATCAGGAAATTGGGAATGCAGGCGGCCAGCTGGATATTCGCGGCGGCGACGATCGGGCCACAGTAAAGATGCGGTGCCACCTGCACATATTTCGTTTCGGCCATGGCGGCGATCTTCTTGCCCTCGAGAATGCCGCCGGCGCGGCCAAGGTCGGGCTGCAGAATCGCGGCGGCACCGCAATCAAGGACGCGGGCGAACTCGAATTTGCTGCAAAGGCGCTCGCCGGTGGCAACCGGGATCGACGTGCCGGCGGCGACCTTCGCCATTTCCTCGGGCATGTCCGGCGGGCAGGGCTCTTCAAACCATAATGGGTCAAACGGTTCCAGCTGGCGCGCCAGGCGCAGTGCTCCGGCGGCGGTGAACTGGCCATGCGTGCCGAACAGCATGTCGGCACGATCGCCGACAGCCTCGCGGATCCGGCGGCAGAATCGGACGCTGCGCTCAATCGCTTCAAGGTCGGGCATGCGCCCGTCATAGACGGTGTATTGGCCGGCAGGATCGAACTTCACCGCGGAAAACCCGGCCTCGACCCAGGCGGCGGCGGCTTCGGCGCTGGCATCGGCGTCATTATAGAATCCGGCAGCATCCTGCCCCGGCGAGGGATAGAGATAGGTGTAGGTGCGGAGCCGGTCATTCACCATACCGCCAAGAAGGGCATGGACCGGCCGGTCCAGCGCCTTGCCGACAATGTCCCAGCAGGCCATTTCAAGGCCGCTGACAACACCCTGGACGCTGCTGTCAGGGCGGTGGGTGAAGCCAGACCCGTGCGCCTGCCGCCAGAAATGCTCGATCCGGTCCGGCGGTGCGCCCTCCAGATAGCGCTGGAACATGTCCTCGGCCATGTGGCACACCACTTCCGGCGCGAAGCTGGCGCTGTAGATCTCACCAACACCGCTGATGCCGCAGGCGGTGGTCAGCCGCACAAAGATGAAATAGCGCCCGCCAAAGCCTGGCGGCGGTGTGCCAACGATAAAGGTTTCCAGTGTCTGAAGC
>JAYOST010000034.1:0-13768 GCA_038139365.1 Alphaproteobacteria bacterium | reverse complement strand
CCCGGCATACCTCCGGGCATTCCTCCGGGCATAGCACCGGCCAGCGCCTTCATCATTGCGGCACCGGATTTCCCGCCAAGCTTTTTCATCATGCGGGACATGTCCTGATATTGTTTGACCAGCCGGTTGACCTCCTGGACGGAGGTGCCGGAGCCGGCGGCGATTCGCTTGCGGCGCGAAGCGTTCAGCAGCCCGACCGATGCGCGTTCCTTCTTGGTCATCGACAGAATGATCGCTTCCTGCCGTCGGATCATCGAATCATCGATGCCGGCGGCGGCAATCTGCTTTTGCATTTTTCCTAGACCGGGCAACATGCCCATGATGCCGCCAAGGCCGCCCATCTTCTGGAGCTGGCGAAGCTGCGAGAGGAAATCGTTCATGTCGAACTGGCCCTTCGCCATGCGCTTGGCAAGGCGTTCGGCTTCTTCCTGCTCGATATTCTCCGCCGCCTTTTCGACAAGCGCGACGACATCACCCATATCGAGGATGCGGCCGGCAAGCCGCGCCGGATCAAACTCCTCCAGCGCGTCCTGCTTCTCGCCGACACCGACAAGCTTGATCGGACAGCCAGTGATCTCGCGCATCGACAGCGCCGCACCGCCACGCGAATCACCGTCAAGACGGGTCAGCACGATGCCAGTGATGTCCACCGCCTCGTTAAAGGCAGTGGCGGTTGTCACCGCGTCCTGGCCGGTCAGCGCGTCGGCGACAAGAAGCACCTCATGCGGATTGGTCAGTGCCTTGACCTCGCGAAGCTCGGCCATCAGCCCTTCATCGATGGTCACCCGGCCCGCCGTGTCGAGGATCAGCACGTCGAAACCCTGAAGCTTTGCCGCCTGCAGGGCGCGCTTGGCGATTTGCGCCGGGCTTTCGCGTTCGGCCTCGGGGAGCACCCCGACCTCGGCCTGCTCGCCAAGAATACGAAGCTGTTCGCGTGCCGCCGGACGGGTCACATCAAGAGATGCCAGCATCACCTTCTTGCGCTCGCGCGTGCGCAGCCGCAGCGCCAGCTTGCCGGCGGTCGTCGTCTTGCCCGAGCCCTGAAGACCAGCCATCAGGATCACCGCCGGCGGGTTCACCTGGATGTTCAACGGTGCCGGCTCGCTTCCCAGAACCTCGATCAGCGCATCATTGACGATCTTGATGACCTGCTGGTCAGGACGCACCGATTTCAACACGTCCGAGCCGACAGCCTTGCCGCGCACGGACGCGATGAAGCTTTTCACCACGGGAAGTGCGACATCGGCATCGAGAAGCGCCAGACGCACTTCGCGAAGCGCCGCATCGACATCAGATTCACGCAGCGCCCCGCGCTTGCCAAGCGCGCTGAAAACGTCCTGCAGCTTGTCCTTCAGATTGTCGAACATGGTGCCTCCGGCACTCCTGTCACGCGGTGAATCCAGATGCCATGCTTGCTGCAAACGCGGTTGGCACCCGTGCTCGAAAACTTCAAGGACGGATGGAACCCGCAAAGGTCTGACAGCCAGCGATGGCGTGATGTGCGTGTCTGTTGCGCTTTTTCGACTTGATTGTCAAGATTTGCCGGATGTTTTTCATTCTGTCAAAAACGCTGGCCGTCCTGCTGGAGCCATTGGCCCATCCCTACATCATGCTGGTGCTGGCTGGTCTGATGCGACTGTTGCGTCGCCGGCGGACGATGCGCGTCTGTCTTGTGATGGCGGTGATCCTGCCGCTGCTCTATGCCACTCTTCCCTTGTCAACGGTGCCGCTTCGGATGTTGGAGGATCATCACGCGATCCCGCGGATCACCCAGCAGGTGGACGGCATCATCGTTCTCGGCGGCCATACCGGCGACGGGTGGGTATCGCAGACCCGCAACCAGGCACAACAGAACGCTGCCGCCGACAGAATGACCAAGGCGATCATGCTGCATCGCCAACAGCCACAGGCGATGCTGATTTTCTCCGGCTTCAGCGGCAGGCTGATGCCGCATGGCTGGAACGAGGCGGAGATCGGGCGCCGGCTTCTTGCCGAACTCGGCGTGTCAGAGACCACGGCGCTGTTCGAGGTGACGAGCCGCAACACCTATGAGAATGCGGTGTACAGCATGAAGGTCGCGGTGCCGCAGCCAGGGTCGCGCTGGATTCTCATCACCTCTGCCGCCCATATGCCGCGCGCTGTCACGGCCTTCACCGCCGCTGGCTGGGACGGGATCATTCCCTATCCCACTGATTTCCAGACGGCGACGACAGGGACCGCCCTGTTCAGTTTCAAGATTGGCGTGAGGGCCGTCCGAAACTGGCTCCATGAATATGTGGGGATCGCCGTCTATTGGGTCACTGGGCGCGCCAGCTCGCCCTTCGGCTGATCAGCCGTCGGACCGTTCCGCGCCTGAATTGTCACCGTCTGTATCATCTACGCCGGCAAGGGCGTTGGCAAAATCCCGCGCCTCGAACGGCTGCAGGTCATCCGCCCCCTCACCAACCCCGACAGCATGCACCGGAAGACCGAATTGCTCGGCCAGCGCGATGACAATGCCGCCCTTGGCCGAGCCGTCGAGCTTGGTGACGATCAGGCCGCTGACATCGGCAACCTCGCGAAAGGCGCTGACCTGCGAGATGGCGTTCTGCCCGACAGTGCCGTCGAGAACGATCACCGAATCATGCGGCGCAGTCTCGTCGAGTTTACGGATCACGCGCACGATTTTTGCCAGCTCGTCCATCAACTCGCTGCGGTTCTGCAGCCGGCCTGCCGTATCGATGATCAGCACATCCGTGCCCTTGGCGCGCGCCGCCTCCAACGCCTGATAGGCCAGCGCGGCAGCTTCTCCGCCCTGTTCACCAGCGATCACCTCGGTGCCGGTACGCTCACCCCAGACCTTCAGCTGTTCAATCGCAGCGGCGCGGAAAGTGTCACCCGCCGCCAGCATCACACTCTTTCCCTGTTGGCGCCATTGCTGTGCCAGCTTGCCGGCCGTGGTGGTCTTGCCCGACCCGTTGACCCCGACAAGCAGCACCACATGCGGGCTGTTGCCAGGTTCGACCAGAAGCGGGACCGCCACCGGCTGCAGGATCTCGGTGATACCGTCCGACAAGGCGCGGGCGAGCGCTGTCGCGGTGACCTCACCGTCGAATTTATGGCGGCGCATTTTCTCGGCAAGCCTTGCCGCCACCGCGGTACCGAGGTCGGCCAGGATCAGCGCGTCCTCGACCTCTTCCAGCGAGGCCGCGTCGATCGATTTCCTGCCAAGAAGCGAAGACAGCGACGAAGTAAGTTTCGCACTGGTCTTGCTGAGGCCGGAAGTGAGTTTTTTCAGCCAGCTCATCCTGTCATCCTTGCTGCGGTCAGCATCTGTCCGTCATGGCCGGTCACAACCACATCGACAAGGCTGCCGGGGGTGATGAAATCACCGTCGATCTGCATCCTGGCATAGGCGCGACCATGGCCCCTGTTGCCGGACTCAACCAGAATCTGGTCACGGCTTCCGACACTGTTCTCGAGAAAGGCGGCCATCCGCGCCGCGCCAAGCTGGCGAAGGTCCTCGGCCCGTGCCCGCGTGATCCTGCCGTCAAGCTGCGGCATGCGCGCCGCCGGCGTGCCGGCCCGCGGTGAAAAGGGAAAGACATGGAGATAGGTCAGGCCGGCCCTCTCGATCATCGCGCGGGTGGCGCTGTGCGCCGCCTCATCCTCGGTCGGAAAACCGGCGATCAGATCAGCCCCGAACACCACATCCGGACGGCGGCGGCGGGCCTCGTCGCAGAACCGCACCACATCACGTGCCAGATGGCGCCGTTTCATCCGTTTCAGGATCACATCATCACCATGCTGCGCCGACAGATGGAGATGCGGCATCAACCTGTCCTCATCAGCCAGAACCTTCATCAGCTGCGCATCCGGTTCCGCAGGATCAAGTGACGACAGCCGCAGCCGGCGCAGCCCGGGAAGCTCGCGAAGAAGGCTCTGCACCAGCATCCCGAGACGCGGACGGCCTGGAAGATCGCTTCCCCATGAGGTGATATCGACCCCGGTCAGGACAATCTCGCCAGTGCCGCCATCGACCAGCTTTGCGGCGGAGTCGACCACCTGCGCCAGACTTGCCGAGCGGTTGTTGCCGCGGCCGTAGGGAATGATGCAGAAGGTGCAACGGTGATCACACCCCTGCTGGACCTGAAGAAAGCCGCGGGTGTGCGCGGTGAAGCCGTCAAGCATATGCGTCGCCGTCTCGCGTACCTGCATGACATCGCTGACGATCACCGCTTCGGCATTGCCGGCCTGCAGCGATTCCCAGGCCGGCGCCGTCAGCTTGTCATGATTGCCGATGACATGATCGACCTCCGGCATCGCGTCCCATTGCTCGGGGGCAATCTGCGCAGCGCATCCGGTGACGACAATCCGTGCGTCAGGGTTCTCGCGGCGGGCGCGGCGAATGGCCTGCCGCGCCTGGCGCTCGGCCTCGGCGGTCACCGCGCAGGTGTTGAAGATGATGGCGTCATTCAGGCCGGCGCGGCTTGCCTGGTCCTGAACGACCTCGGATTCCCAGATATTCAGCCGACAGCCGAAGGTCTCGACCCGCGGGGCGTTACGCTGTGCCATCGCGCCCCTCCAGCACCGCCGTCAGCGATGGCGACAACGTCCCGCGCGCCACATATGCCACCGGTCCGGTCATCACCACATGGCGGCTGGTCTCGTCCCAGTCGATCCTCACCGCACCACCATCCATGACAATCCGGTTCGAGGCCGGGCCACGCCCGGACCGCGCCACCGCCACACCGACGGCACAGGCACCACTGCCACAGGCCATGGTGATGCCGACGCCGCGTTCCCAGACGCGCATCCGGAAGGCGCCATCTGCCATCTGGCTGACCACCGAAAAATTGACCCGTTGCGGAAACAGCGGCGAAGTCTCGATCTGTGGCCCGATGCCGGCAAGATCGATCGCCTCGGCATCCTCGACAAAGACAACAGCATGCGGATTGCCAAGCGAATGGCAGATGGCCGGCGCCAGCCCGTCAACCCCCAGCGGCACGGCAAGCGTATCCGCCTCATGCGCCAGCGGCACCTCGTCCCAGCCTGTTGCCACCGGCCCCATATCGACGGCGATCTCGCCGTTCTCGGCACGCCAGGCGCGCAGCATCGCCCCGTCAGTCTCGATGCTGAGCTCGGCTGTGTCGTCATCCGCCATTACCAGATCGGCGACACAGCGGGTGCCGTTGCCACAGGCACCGGAGGGTGAGCCGTCATGATTCAGGATGTCCATGCGGATGTCGGCGCTGGCCGAGGGCCGGATCACCAGGATCTGGTCACAGCCGATGCCGCGACGCCTGTCGGCAAGGGCACGCGCCGCCGCCTCGGACACTGTCTCGACACCGCCGCGCCGCCAGTCGAAAATGATAAAATCATTCCCAAGGCCATGCATTTTCAGAAATTCCGTCATGGCCAGCCTATACGCCAAAACCACGCTGTTGAAAAGCGCGCCACGCCACCGGCGGCACCCCTCAACTCACAGCTCGATCACCATCGGCACATGGTCGGACGGCTTTTCGGCACCGCGCAGGGCGCGTTCAATGCTGACATGCGATACCCGCGCGGCGAGATCGGGGCTTGCCCAGACATGATCGAGACGCCGGCCACGATCACTTGCCGCCCAGTCGCGGGCCCGGTAGGACCACCAGCTGTAAAGCACCTCGTCGGGGCCGAAATGGGCGCGCACAACATCGTGCCATCCCCCCTCCTCGATCAGGCGGAGAAGTCCCTCGCGCTCGACCGGGGTGTGGCTGACCACTTTGTGAAGCTGCTTTGTCGACCACACATCCTCGGCCAGCGGCGCGATATTGAGATCGCCGACAAGAATTTCGCCCTGCGGCGGGTTGGCGCTGAAATGCGACGTCATCTCGGCGATGAAATCAAGCTTGTGGCCGAATTTCAGGTTTTGCTCCCGGTCAGGCACATCACCGCCAGCCGGCACGTAGAAATTATGCACACGGACTTTCTGCGCCCCCGCGCCGGTATCGATCACCGCCGATATATGCCGGCAGTCCTCACGCCCGGCCAAGTTCATGTGCGAGGCATCAGACAGCGGCAGGCGCGAGACAATCGCCACGCCGTTATAGCTTTTCTCGCCGCGGAAGGCCTGTTCCGGCCAGCCGGCCTCGGCCAGCGCCTCTGCTGGAAAATGCTGGTCCTCGGTCTTTGTCTCCTGAAGACACAGCACGTCGACGTTGTGGCGGGCGAGGAAATCGAGAACGAGATTGATCCGCAGGCGGACCGAATTGATGTTCCAGGTGGCGAGTCTCATGCGGGGATCACTCCGGTGAAGGGGATGGTGCGCGGAAAGGCTTGCCGCGGCGCGATGATTTTGCAGAATACAGCGCATCCCCCAGCGCTGGCAACGCTGCCGCAATGCCGTTTTACAGGTTCAGGTTCCATGTCGGCGAATGTCGAGACACAGTTGAAAAAAGCGCAGAAGGCGCTGTCCGGCGGCCAGTTTGCCGAGGCCCGCGACGGGTTCCGTCAGGTGCTGGAGCGGTTTCCTGCAAATATGCGGGCGAAACGCGGCCTGTGGGTCAGCCAGTCCGCCCTTGCAGATGCCGGCTTTGCCGCGAATCATCCGTCGCGTCGGCAGCTCGACGAGATCGCGGCGGCGCTTGGTGCCGGCAATGCCGATGAGGCGGCCACCATGGCGGGTGGGCTGGTCACCAGCTTTCCGCGCGGGCATGGGCTTCGCAATCTTCTTGGCATAGCGCTGGCGAGGCTTGGCAATGACAGTGAGGCGATCACTGCCTTTCGCGCGGCGGTCGAGCTGAAACCGAATTTTCTGGAGGCGCGCGCCAACCTGGCCGGCAGGATGATGGCGCAGGGCGATTTCGATGCGGCGCTGCCAGTGGTCACCGAAAGTCTGGACATGGCCCCCGAGGATGGCACCAGCCTGAATGCCATGACTGTCTGCCTGCTTGGATTGCAGCAGTACGACGCGGCGCTGGCGACGGGGCGGCGCGCGGTCGGGGTCATGCCGGACCATGCCGAAGCGCACAATAACCTGGGGCTGTGCCTTCGCCATCTCGGCAAGCTTGATGAAGCCATCGCCAGCTACAGGCGGGCGCTCGGGATCAGGCCGGATTACACAGATGCGACCCTTAATCTTGGTGTTGCGCTTGTCAGGTCGGGACAGGCCGAGGATGCGATCGATATCTACCAGCGCGCGCTGCAGACAGGGCAGGGCGATACAAGGCTTCACAGCAATCTTGGGCTTGCCCTGATCGAGACACGACAGATCGAGGATGCGATTGCGCAGTTTGACGCGGCCCTCGAGCGTGACCCGAACCATGTCGATGCCAGCTTCAACAAATTCACGGCGATGGCGCTCAGCGGCCAGCGTGACCTGGCGTGGCCGCACGCCGAATGCCGCTTCGACAGCCGGCGCGCCACACCGGTCAGCTTTCGTTATCGCGGCGGCGCACCGGCCTGGGATGGCAGGGCGCCGCTTGCCGGAAAGACCCTTCTCATCCATGCGGAACAGGGTCTTGGCGACACTTTGATGTTTATGCGCTACATGACGCAACTTCCTGCCGAAACAGGGCATATCCAGCTGGCTGTCCAGGACCCGCTTCGCACATTAATCGCAGCACAAGAGATGCCGTTTGAGGTGGTCTCGCTCGATACCGAAGATGGCGGTGACAACGCACTGCCGGATTTTCAGTGCCCGATGATGAGCCTGCCATATCTTCTCGGCTCCGGCGCGGCGTCATCGGCGGTGGCTCGACTTCTGACCGTGCCTGAGTCACATCTGGCGACATGGCAGCACCGTCTTGGCCCGACCGGGCGGGCGCGAATCGGCTTTGTCTTCCGCGGCAATCCGGATCATGTGAACGACATGAATCGCAGCATTGACCTGGAACGGTTCCTGACCGCCCTTCCCCCGGGACCGGACTACCATTTCCTTGGCATTGATCTGCGGCGGGATGAGAGAACAGTGCTGTCACGCCGCGGCGACGTCCGGACCCATTGCGAACATATTACCGATTTTCAGGATACCGCCGCACTTGTCTCGCAGATGGACAAGGTGGTGTGCGTTGACACCAGTGTCGCGCATCTTGCCGGCGCGCTCGGCATCGAAACGAAGATCCTGCTTCCCTTCACGCCGGACTGGCGCTGGGGCCTCGATGGTGAGGACAGCTTCTGGTACGCGTCCGCAAAGCTGATACGTCAGCCGGCAAGGGGTGACTGGGACACCCCCTTGTCGCAGGTGGCGGACGCGATTCGCCAGCTTGCAGACCGGCCCTGACACAAGGACTTGCTTCCATCAGAGGATAGTTTGTTAATAACGTGTCTTCGTGCAATCTGATCGCAGCGTTTCGACGATTCAAAGATAGAGGTTCATATTTTGCGCTCAAACCGTCCTTCCGCATTCGTGATTGCCCCTTCCGAACACGGCACGTTGATCGTCAACCGGAATGACTTCCGGCAGGTTGATACAGGTGTGATCGGTGTTGGCGCCCAGATCCTGAACACGCAGCGATTCGATCACAAAGAGGTCAATCTGGTGCTTGGCCTTCTCAGCAAGAGGCGGCAGATATACAAAAAGGATATTATGGCGCTGGATTGTGGTGCCAATATCGGCGTCCATACCGTTGAGTGGGCGCGTCATATGCATGGCTGGGGACAGGTTCATGCCTTCGAGGCGCAGGAACGCATCTATTACGCCCTTGCAGGAAACATCGCGATCAACAATTGTTCCAACGCTCGTGCCACCTGGGCAGCGGTAGGGGCCAAAGGCGGGACACTGGATGTTCCGAAGGTTGATTACAATCTTCCTTCCAGCTTTGGCAGTCTGGAGCTCCGGAAATCGGCAACCAACGAGGATATCGGGCAGGACATCCGATATGACAAGTCGGGAACCTATGAAGTGCCGATGATCACGCTGGACAGCGTTAAACTGTCACAGGTCGACTTCATCAAGATTGATGTCGAGGGGATGGAGATCGATGTGCTGCAAGGTGCAGCAAAGCTGTTGAAGAAACATCGCCCGATGATGCTGATCGAACATATCAAGACCGACACCAAAGTGCTCATCGATATGCTGACATCATTCGGCTACAGGCACTACACGCTGGGAATCAACATTCTGGCTGTGCATGAAAGCGACAAGATCGAAATCACCGTCTGAGCGCGCCAGCGCATCAAGTTCTGCCTCTCAGTTGGAGAGCGAATAGTCGTTTTTCGCGAAAAACTTGTTTTCGTAGCTATGGCCGAACCGCATGTTCTGCAAGGTCACGGTGGTCGTCACATCGGCGGAATCGCGAATGCTCCAGCGCCGCAGCTCGAACGGCTCATTGGTGAATTCCAGGGTCAGTTCCCCCGCCCCTTCGCCGGTATCCTTGGTCAGGATGATGCTGGTGATGCCATTGCGCACATTGTGCCGTGTCCGGAATTCAGGGTCGCGAAGCTTCACCTGTTCCTTCAGAATCAACGACAGCGGCGTCTCGCGGATGGGATAGCTCGTCACCCGTTTCTCATCCGGTCGATCGACATGAAGCCATACCGGTGTTGTCAGCAGGATCAGCGGCTCTTCAAGATCATAGATGATTTTCATCCGGTGCGGGCGCCGCAGATGCAGCTCGCCCGTGGCGGTGGTGCCATCCGAAGCCACCTGCGTGAAATCGGCCTTCATCGTGGTGATGCTGTCGAACCAGGCCTCGGCGGCACTGACCGGATCGGCGGCGGCGGCGCGCGGCACGGCCATCGATATCAGCCCCAGACCGGATATCACTGCTGCCATACAAAGGTACCGTTTCACCGCCGTCATCACGCCCATCTGCTGTCACGTCTCCTCATTCACCAACACCTCACGCTTGCCGACATGGTTGGCGGCGCTGATGATGCCGTTGCTCTCCATCTCCTCGATGATGGTCGCCGCCCGATTGTACCCGATCTTGAGGTGTCGCTGAACAAAGCTTGTCGAGGCCTTCTGTTCGCGAATGACAAGCTGCACCGCCTGATCATAAAGGCTGGCACCGCCATCAAGCAGATCGCCAGTGCCACCGCCGGCATTCGATACATCCTCCTCCTCTTCGGCAACCACCTTCTCATTGTAGTCGGGTTCACCCTGTTTGCGCAGGAAATCGGCCACCGCCTGCACCTCGTCATCCGAGACAAACGGGCCATGCACCCGCACCACGCGACCGCCACCTTCCATGAACAGCATGTCACCACGGCCAAGAAGCTGTTCCGCCCCCTGCTCGCCAAGGATGGTCCGGCTGTCGATCCGCGAGGTCACCTGGAAGCTGATCCTGGTCGGGAAATTCGCCTTGATGGTGCCGGTGATGACATCCACTGACGGGCGCTGCGTCGCCATGATCACATGAATGCCGGCGGCGCGGGCCATCTGCGCCAGCCGCTGCACCGCCGCCTCGATCTCCTTGCCGGCGACCAGCATCAGGTCAGCCACCTCGTCAATCACCACGACAATAAAGGGAAGCGGCGCAAGATCGAGGATCTCCTCTTCAAAGACAGGCTTGCCGGTCTCCGCATCAAAGCCCGTCTGCACACGCCTTGTCAGCACCTCGCCTTCGGCCCTCGCCTCGGCGACACGCTGGTTATAACCGGCGATGTTTCGGACATTCAGCTTCGCCATGTTGCGATAGCGGTTCTCCATTTCGCGAACCGCCCATTTCAGCGCTGTCACCGCCTTTGACGGCTCGGTCACCACCGGGCTCAGCAGATGCGGAATGCCGTCATAGACCGAAAGTTCGAGCATTTTCGGATCGACCATGATCATCCGGCAGGTTTCCGGCGTATGGCGGTAGAGAAGCGACAGGATCATCGCGTTGATGCCGACCGACTTGCCCGATCCGGTGGTGCCGGCGACAAGAAGATGCGGCATCTTCGCCAGATCGACGATCACCGGCGCGCCGGCGATGTCTTTGCCGAGCATCATCGGAAGGTTGCTGTCATCAGCTGCCCAGGCCTGATGGTCGAGAATTTCACGAAGCGCCACGGTCTGGCGGTCGGTGTTGGGAAGCTCGATACCGATGACGTTCTGTCCGGGCACCACAGCGACGCGGACCGACACCGCGCTCATCGAGCGGGCGATATCATCGGCAAGCGAGATCACCCGCTGTGATTTCGTTCCGGGCGCAGGTTCAAGATCATGCCGAGTGACCACCGGGCCATAGCGGGATTCGGTGATGGCCCCTTTCACACTGAAATCGCCAAGCACCTCCTCGAGCTGCGTTGCCGTCATCTCGAGTTCCCGCTGCGACGGGCCGGAGGCAGCCTTTCCCGGCGCGGCGAGTAATTTTGGCGGGGGCAGGCGGAAGTGACCGTCACCGCCAAAATCCAGACGCCCCTGGCCGGCGCGTGTTGTGGCGGCCGCGCCGGCGGCATTGCCAGCCTTGGCACCGCCAGCATCGATGATCGTCGGCTCCTGTCGTTTTTTCTTCGTGGCCGCCCGGCTCTGCCGTTTCTTCGCCGGCGCTGCGCCAGCATCGCCCGAGGCAGCATCACCTGAGGCGGCATCACCCGGGGCAGAATCACTTTCAGTCGGGCTCAGCTCAAGCGCCGGTGCGCCGGGATCCTCCTGCTTGGTGCGGCGCGACCCGGCGGCCTTCACAAGGCTGCGGAACAGAACCGTCACCGGCAGCAGCAACGCACCCCACTGGCGGCGCGAGACAGTGGCGCTCCATGACCAGAGAAGGATGCCGATCAGGAAAAATCCGGCGCCGGCATAATGCACCGCTGTCAGACCGAGAACCGGTGGCACCACCGGAAGATAGGGTTGCATCAGGCCCATCAGCACGACCCCGGCTGCACCGCCGGCAGCACTGCCATCACCGCCTGACAGGCCATAGATCCCGCCGGCAAGACACAGCAGCGCAACCGGCGCAAGAAACAGCCGCGCCACACGGTTGGCGATGCCCTGCTTGCGCAGAAGCCGGTATCCCCAGCCCACCGGAAGCAAAGTCGCAAAAAACCCGGCAGTGCCGAGGCTGGCCCGCAGGGCCCCGGCTATGGCCGCGCCGGGCACACCGAACCAATTGTCGATGGCACCTGACGAAAAGGCGCTGAAGGACGGGTCATAGCGTCCAGGCGAAAACAGCGTCGCGGTCAACAGCAATCCGGCCAGAAGCAGGGCCAGACCGACAAGCTCCATCATCCGTCGCCGCAAAAACCCGATCAGCGCCGGAGACAGGACCTGTTTCTTTTGTTCGTTCTCGGCCATGCTGCTGCCTATGCCACGCCGCTGCTTTCCAAAGCATGGATCGCGGCGACACGGGCCAGGCTTTCCTCGGTACGGTCATGGTCATGGACAAGCGCCATGCGCACATAGCCGGCGCCGGGGTTCATTCCGTCGCTTGCCTCCGCCATGAAGGATCCGGGCATCGCCCGCACCGCCTGTTCCGCCATCAACCGTCTCACAAACACCTGGTCATCATCCACCGGCAGCCACAGGAAAAATCCGCCAGCGGGCGGCGTCACCCCGAGATAGCGCGCGGCAAGGGCAAAGCTGTGGTCGTAATGCGCCCGAATTGCGGCAACATGGTCATCATCATCATAAAGATCGGCGGCGACATGAAGAAGCGGTGTCGGCACGATCGAGCCACTGTTTGCGATCAGCTTGCCATACAGGGAAATCACCCGGCGGTCGCCGATGATGAAGCCGACACGAAGACCGGCGGCACTCGACCGCTTCGACAGGGAATTCAGCACCACGAGGTTGCGCAACGGGTCCTGCGCCGGATCGCCGCCCTCCTCGGCATGGATCTCGGCAGCCGCCTCAAGCGCTCCCGCGGGCGGGGCACCGCGCCAGATATCGGCATAGCATTCATCCATGACCAGCAGGAATTGATGCTGGCGGGCCAGCCTGATTGCAGATTTCATCTCGGCAATCGACATCACCCCGCCCTGCGGGTTGGTCGGGCTGCACAGATAGACGATGGTGGTGTCGGCCAGCACGTCGGTCGGCTGCGCCGCCAGATCGGGAACAAACCCGTCACCCGCCACAGCGTTCAGGTACCGGATCTCACCACCTGACGCCAGCGCCCCGGCCCGCCAGGCATGGTAGTAGGGATTGGCAATCAGCGCCTTTGCGCGCGCCTTGGTGCCGCGGACCAACCCGCCCATCAGGCCAAGCGGCTCACGCGTGCCGGGCACCGGCAGCATCTGCTGCTCGATATCGACCGCGCCAGATTCCAGCAATCCGGCAGCCGCCGGCCAGCGGCGTCTGACATACCCCTCGATGGCGGTGGTAAACCGGGGGTGGCCGTTCGCTTTTGGATAATATTGCCAGTCGGAATTATAGCCCTTGAGGCTTTGTGCCAGCAGGTCGCCGCCAGCAATCTGCGGCTCGCCAATCGACATGTCGAGAAGCTCGCGGTCCTGCGGCGGCATCTCATTCTCCAGAAGGGCGCGCATCTGGACAAACATGTTGCCGTCAAAAAGCCTGTATTCCGGGTTCAGTTCCATGATCCGCCATTCCGCCAGCCGGCACCGAAAAATCCTGTTTGCAAGACCGCCAGACATATGAGGGCCAGACATATGAGGGCCAGACATCTCAGAGACAGGCCCTGCCCGCGGCTTTCAACAACTAACCCATCCACGCCAGAGGGGCAATGTCAGAGCGTCCCGCACCCGCCGCTCTTGCCGACCCTGTCGTTGCCAGCGTCCGCGGCAGGCGGTTTCGTACGTCTCTTGCGACCGGATTGCCAATGGACAACCACACATCGTTCATCCTACATCTTGGATAGGCTCTGTGCGAGAGGCACCAGTGACGACATCAGTGACAACACCAGCGACGACATCAGTGACGACA
>JAYOST010000033.1:0-13862 GCA_038139365.1 Alphaproteobacteria bacterium | reverse complement strand
CCCCTCACCTGTTCTCGGCGATGCGGCCGATCAGGTTGAGGAGCAGCTGCGCCGCCAGCGTCGTGGTGCTACCTGAAAGATCGTAATCCGGCGCGACCTCGACCAAATCGACCCCGGCGATGTGGCCGCGTTTCGTCAGCCCGTCGAGGAATTCCAGCACCTCGTAATACAGAAACCCGCCATGCGACGGGGTGCCGGTGCCGGCCGCGATCGACGGGTCGAACCCGTCAATATCGATGGTCACGTAATAGCGCACGCCTTCGGGAATGCGGGCCAGCATCGCGTCTACCCCCATGGTGCGGAACTGGCGCACCGAGACAATGTCGGAGCCCATGGCGCGGGCATCCTCATAGCCGTCGCGCGCGGTCGAGGAGACATTGCGGATGCCGATCTGCGACAGGCCGGTGACATAGGGCTTTTCCGCGGCGCGGCGCATCGGGTTACCATGGCCATAGCGCACGCCATGCCGTTCATCGACAAAATCCAGATGCGCGTCGATCTGCACCAGATGCACCGGTTCCTGCCCGTCAAAGGCGTTGATGCAGGGGATGTTCACCGAATGGTCGCCGCCAAGCACGATCGGCACCGCGCCGGCGGCAAGGATGGCGCGCACCCCGGCCTCGATATTCGCATGGCTTTTCATGGTATCGGTATGGATGATGTCGGCATCGCCGATATCGACGATGCGCACCTTGTCATTTTCCAGATAGGTGACGTCATCCTCATGGTCATAGGCACCGGCATGGCCGAAGGAAAACAGGGTCGAGGCCTCGCGGATGCCGCGCGGGCCAAAGCGTGCACCGGCGCGGAACTGTGTGCCGAAATCAAAGGGCGCGCCAAGGATGGCGAAATCGGCGTCGATGGAGTTCCAGTCCGGCTGGTAGGGATATTTGCCAAAGCTGCACAGCCCCACGAAAGGCAGGTTCAGCCGCCCGCTTTCATATCCATGTTTGCTCATCGCCCCACTCCTCTGTCAGGGTCACTGTCCATCAACCGCTCCAAGCTAGTCGAAATCTCATGCGGCGCAAAGGCTTTGCCAGCGGCCCGATCCTGAGGCTAATCTCTGACGGCGATGATCGCGGGACCACAGGGGCATCAACGAGGTATCAGCATGCCGAAAAGACTGACCACGGCGCAGCAGGCCGCCTATGAGCGCGAGGGCTATGTCGCGCCGATCGATATCTTCGGCCCCGACGAAGTGGCCGCAATCCGTGCCGAGTTGGAGGCAGCCGAGGCCGCGCATGGTGACCAATTGCAGGCGGCCGGGCGCAACAACGCGCATTATGTGCTGCCGGTGCTGGACCGGATCGCGCATGACCCCCGCATTCTGGACGCGGTAGAGGATGTGATCGGTCCTGACATTCTGGTCGCTGGCACCACGCTGTTCATCAAGGAACCTGAAACCGAGGGCTTTATCAGCTGGCATCAGGACGCCCGCTATATCGGGCTGGAGCCGCATGACTGGGTGACCGCCTGGCTGGCGATCAGCGATGTGAATGAGGAAAATGGCTGCATGAGGATGATGCCTGGCACGCACAAGGCGCCGCTGGTCGAACATGTCGACACCTATGGCGAGGACAATATGCTGACCCGCGGCCAAACCGTGCCCGATGTGGACGAGGCACAGGCGGTGCCGGTGCCGCTGAAGCCGGGGCAGCTGTCGCTGCATCACCCGCGGGTGGTTCACGGGTCCGGCCCGAACCGGTCGGGCGCGCGGCGCGTCGGCTTCGCGATCCAGAGCTACATCACTCCGGCGGTCGAGCAGGTGATCGGCAAGATCTGGGTGCAGACGGCGCGCGGCACGGATTTTGGCCAGCATCATACAGAGGCCAAACGCACAACAGCGGTGATGACACCCGACGACATCGCCTTTCGCGATATGACGAATGACGAGCTGTCAAAAATCTTCTATGCCGGCGCGGCAACAAAAGGGAAATACTGAACCATGAGCATGACAGAGCATCTTGATCTGGCGGCGGCAGCTGGCGGCTTTACCTGTGACGCCAATCCGGCGCACACCCCGACCCCCTTTCCCGACGCCGCCGGGTCGCTGGACAGCGCGGCGATGCGGGCCGCCGCCGACGAAATCCGTAGCTGGGACGGCTACGCACCGACGCCGCTTCATGATCTGCCAGAGATCGCTGAACGGCTTGGCGTCAAGCGGGTGGTGTTCAAGGATGAATCACCGCGTTTCGGACTGGGATCCTTCAAGGCGTTAGGCGGGGCCTATGCCGTTGCCAGACTGGTCCGCGACATCGAGGCGGCCGGCGGGTCGGCCACCGACCTGACCGTGGCCACCGCCACCGACGGCAATCACGGACGGTCGGTTTCCTGGGGCGCGGCCCGGGCCGGCTGCGCTGCGAAAATCTATATCCATGCGCATGTCAGCAAGGCGCGCGAACAGGCGATGGCGGCATTCGGAGCCGAGGTCATCCGGGTGGATGGCAACTATGAGGCGTCACTCGCAGCCTGCAAGGAGGACGCCGCCGCGCATGGCTGGCAGATTGTCTCCGACACCTCCTGGCCGGGCTATCTCGACGTGCCGCTTATGATCATGGCCGGCTATACGGTGATGACGTGCGAGGCGCTGGACCAGCTTGGCGGTGATGTGCCGACACATGCGATGCTGCCGGTCGGTGTCGGCGGGCTGGCGGCCGGTGTGATCGCGCCGCTGTGGCAGGCAGCCGGGACCGGGCTTGGCAGGATGATCTCGGTTGAATCCCACATGTCGGCCTGCATGCGCGACAGCCTTGTTGCCGGTGAGCCAACGCTGATCGACATCACCGAGGAAACGCTGATGGCGGGACTGTCATGCGGCGAGGTCTCGACCCTGGCATGGGACATCCTGAAGCCGACCGTCAGCCATTGCGTCACCATCGGCGATGATGCGGTGGCCCCGCTGATGCGCTGGTTCCACCAGCGCGCGCCGTCGATCGAAGCCGGCGAATGCTCGACCTCGGGTCTGGCCGCCTGTCTGCAGGCAAAATCCGATGCGGCGGCCTGGGAGGCGCTTGGCTTCGGCCCAGACTCGGTGATCCTTCTTGTCGGCACCGAGGGCGCGACAGACCCCGACTTATACCGCCAGATTGTGGAGGCCGCATGAGCGCGGCGCCGGAACGCGGCTTTCCCGACGAGGAGTTCGCCACCCGCTGCGCCGCCATGCAGGCGGTGATGGCGCGCGATGGCATCGATGCCATGCTGTTCGCCTCGGAACCGGAAATCCGCTACTTCACCGGCTTCATGACACCATTCTGGCAAAGCCCGACACGCCCCTGGTTTCTGGTGATGCCGCCCGCCGGTAGGCCGCTGGCGGTGATCCCGTCGATTGGCGCACCGCTGATGCGATCCTGCTATGTCGGCGAGGTGATCAGCTGGTCATCGCCGGCCCCCATTGATGACGGCATCAGCCTGCTCGCAGAAACACTCGCCGCCTGCCTCGGTGGGGGAAGCCGGCTCGGCATGATGATGGGACGGGAGACGGCGCTTCGCATGCCGCTCGCCGATTTCAACGTGCTGCGCGAACGCCTGACCGGCGTGACAATTCATGACATGACCGCCGAGGTGCAGCGGATCAGGATGCAGAAATCCTTTCGTGAGATTGCCAAGATCAGGCATGTCTGCGCCCGTGCCTGCGATGTCTTCGACGGTCTGCCGGGCTGGGTTGCCGCAGGCATGCCGATTGCCGAGTTGTTCCGCCGCTTCAAGATCGAGGCTCTTGGTGCCGGCGTCGATGATGTCAGCTACCTTGTCGGCAGCGCCGGTCCCGAAGGCTATGACGATATCATCGCACCGCCGGATGAACGGCCACTTGCCAATGGCGATGTGCTGATGCTGGATACCGGCTGCGTCTGGGACGGGTATTTCTGTGATTTCGACCGCAATTTTGCCATCGGCAAGCCAAGTGAAGCCGCCCAGGAGGCGCATCGCAGGCTGTATGACGCCACCGAGGCCGCACTGGAGATGCTTCGCCCGGGATGCGTTGCGGCCGATCTGTTCCGGGCCATGGATGCCGAACTTCGCCCCCCGTCCGGCAAGATGCCGGAAGGTGATGATGTCGGACGCTATGGGCATGGGCTTGGCATCCAGCTGACCGAACCACCTTCACACGCCGCGTGGGACCAGACAGAAATCACTTCCGGCATGGTGCTGACGCTGGAACCGTCGATCAGCTACACCGCCGGCGATGGCTCGACCCGCATGATGGTGGCCGAGGAAAATCTTCTGGTGACGACGGAAGGGCCTGAATTACTGACCCGCCGCGCCGCCCGCGAGATCCCGGTGATCGACTGATCCTGCCGCCCGACTAGCGCAGCAATATGCTCTCATCAACTTCGGACAGACGCGAGCGACCGCACAAAGCCATGGTCAGGTCCAGTTCCTTGTGCAGGATTTCCAGAACCCTGGTCACACCGTCACGCCCACCAGCGCCAAGACCGTAGAGAAAGGCCCGGCCGATCAGTGTGCCCTTGGCACCAAGTGCCACAGCGCGCAGCACATCCTGTCCGGTGCGAATACCGCCATCCATCCACACTTCGCATTTGTCGCCAACAGCATCGACAATGGCGGGAAGCGCCTCGATCGACGAGGCCGCGCCATCAAGCTGGCGTCCACCATGGTTGGAGACGACAATGGCATCCGCCCCAACATTCACTGCCTGCCTCGCATCCTCGGCATCAAGAATGCCTTTCAGGATCACCTTGCCGTCCCACATCCTGCGGATTTCCGCGACATCTTCCCAGGACAGGCGCGGGTCGAACTGGTCGGCGGTCCAGCTGGCAAGCGAGGACATGTCCTCCACACCCTCGACATGTCCGACGATGTTGCGGAATTCGCGGCGTTTGGTGCCAAGCATGCCAAGGCACCAGGACGGCTTTGTCGCCAGATTCATCATATTGCTCAGGGTCAGCTTCGGCGGGGCTGACAAGCCGTTGCGCACATCCTTGTGACGCTGCCCCATGATCTGCAGATCGAGCGTGATCATCAGCGCCGAACAATTTGCTGCTTTGGCGCGCTCCACCAGGTTGCGGATAAAGGCGCGATCACGCATCACATAGAGCTGGAACCAGAAGGGTTTGCTGGTGTTCTCCGCGACGTCCTCGATCGAACAGATCGACATGGTGGAGAGGGTGAAGGGAACGCCGAATTTTTCCGCCGCCTGCGCCGCCAGGATTTCACCATCCGCATGCTGCATTCCAGTCAGGCCGGTCGGGGCCAGCGCCACCGGCATCGGCACCGTCTCGCCAAGCATGGTCATGCTGGTGTCACGCTCGGAGACATCAATGGCGACACGCTGGCGGAACTTGATGGCCTGAAGATCGGTGATATTGGCTTTGAAGGTTGATTCGGTCCAGGACCCGCTCTCGCAGTAATCATAGAACATCCGCGGCACGCGGCGCTGCATCTTTTTGCGAAGATCTTCCACACAGGCGATGACGGCCATACCCGGGCTTCCTCTCTGTAATTCACATCTGCCAAGAAAAACAAGCGCCACTAAACCATGGCGCTTCTGACGCGTCTAGCCCGCGCGGCGCAGCATCCTGTTCATCAGAATCACCGGAATCAGGCCAGCCACAACGATCATCAGCGCCGGCAACGCCGCTTCCTCCAGCATCTCGTCCTTGGCGAACTGATAGGTGTAGGTGGCCAGCGTTTCAAAATCGAAAGGCCTGAGAAGCAGCGTGATCGGAAGCTCCTTCATCACATCGACAAAGACCAGCAAACCACCGGCTAGCATAGAGCCGCGCAGAAGCGGCAGCAGCACACGCCTCAGGCTGTCACCAAAGCCATGTCCGAGGACGCGGCTTGCGTTCATCATGTTGTCGGGAAGCCGCCTGATGCCCGACATCATCGCCCCGTATCCAACCGCCTGAAAGCGCACCAGATAGGCCGTCATCAACACACCGGCCCCGCCAAGAAGGAGGCTCGCCCGCGGATCACCGACAACACCACCCCAGAACCGGTCGACCACCCCGGCGAACATCAGCACACCGATGGACAGCATCGTTCCCGGAATGGCATAGCCCGTCGAGGCTGCGACCGCCAGATTGCGAACAACAGCACCGCCACGGTATGTCGCGGCAATCACGATCAGCGAGGAGAGCAAAACGATAAACAGCGCCGCCATGAACGCCATGCCGACGGAGCTGCCAACAGTACCCATCAACTGCGATGCCTGTCCCTCTATCGATCCGCCAAGGACGAATTTCAGCAGCACCCCGACCGGCACCAGAAACCCCAGCAGAAGCGGCAGAATGCAGACAGCCTGGCAGGCAAGCTGGCCACGAAACCCGGGGCGCAGCGGCGCAACCCCGGTCTGTGAGCGACCGGTGCCGGCAAAGCGTTGTCGCGATCGGGCGTAGAGTTCCAGCCCTAGAAGGCTGAGAATGAACACAAAACCGAACAGCGAAATCTGTGCTGCAGCAACAATGTTGTTCATGCCGAGCCAGACATTGAAAATGCCGAGCGTGATGGTTTCCACAGCGAAATATTCGACAGTGCCGAAATCTGACACCACCTCCATCAGGACCAGCGCCAGCCCGGCGGTGATCGCCGGACGCGCCAGAGGCAGTCCAACGGACCAGAATTGCGATTTGCGGTGCACCAGCGCGATCTCGAACAGGCTGGACGGGGTCAGGCGAAAGGCGATCCGCGTCACCATGTAGATGTAGGGATAGAGAACCGAGGCCATCACCAGCATGGCGCCGCCAAGCGAGCGGATCTCGGGGAACCAGTAATCGGCCGGACGATCCCAGCCAAAGATATCGCGGAGCATGGACTGCACTGGCCCTGCATATTCCAGGAAATCAGTATAAGTGTATGCGATGATGTAGGCCGGGATCGCCGCTGGAAGAAGAAGCATCCATTCGAACAGCGCCTTGCCGGCGAAGTCATATCTTGTCACCACCCAGGCGGTGCTTACGCCAAACAGCACGGCCAGCGCCCCGACACCCGCCATCAGCATCAGCGTGTTGGCGACGTAGCGCGGCAGCACAGTCGAGACGAGATGCCCCCACAGCCCGTTGCTGTCACCAAAAGCCGTCAGGCACAACGCCAGGATCGGCCCGAGGATGAGAAGGCACACCAGCACGGCAGAGGCCGACCAGCCGTCAACGCGGCGGGCCGGCCTTGCGGACCAGTATGACAGGAACGTGGCTACCATCCGGTGCGGTCGATGATCATCTGCGCCTGCGGCGCAAGCTCGGCAAGCCGTTCAATCGACAGATCATCCTGTTTGAACTCGCCCCAGGATGACAGCACGCCTCCCGGCGACACCGCCGGATTGACCGGATATTCGTAATTCACCTCACCATAAAGCTGCTGCGCTGTCGGCGAGGTCAGGAATTCAAGGAAACGGATCGCCTCCTCGCGGTTCGGGCTGTGTTTGGCAAGACCGCCACCGGAGATGTTCACATGGTTGCCGCGCCCGCCCTGATTGGTGAAGACAAGCCGGATGGCGTTCGCCCAGTCGCGCTGCTCCTCTTTGTCGCCGAACAGCATATTGCCGTAATAGTAATGGTTCATGATGGCGATATCGCATTGCCCTTCGAAGATCGCCTTTGCCTGGGCCCGGTCATTGCCCTGCGGCTTGCGGGCGAAATTGGCAACAAGGCCCTCAGCCCATGCCTCGGCAGCCTGCGGGCCGTTCGCGGCGATGATCGAGGCCAGCAGCGAGCGGTTGTAGACATGGCTTCCCTTGCGGCTGCACACGGTGCCCTGCCATTTCGGGTCGGCAAGGTCCTCGATATCGCTGATCGCGTTTTCGGCAACGCGATCCTTCGAGGTGGCCACCAGCCTTGCGCGCAACGACAGAGCGAACCAGCGATTGTCACCAGCACGAAGATTAGCCGGAATATTTGTGGACAGCACAGGTGATTCCACCGGCGCCAGAAGGTCGAGCTCCGCATATTCGCTGAGACGTGCGATGTCGACCGTCAGGATCACATCGGCCGGGCTGGCTTCACCTTCGGCCTGAAGGCGCTGCGCCAGCCCCTGGGAGGCATAGACAACCCTGGTCTTGATGCCGGTCTCGGCGGTGAATGCGTCAAGAAAAGGCTGCAACAGGAATTGCTGGCGGTGGGAATAAATATTGATCTCGGCAGCAGCAGCGGCCTGGCCGGCGCCCATGACCGACACCAGCCCGGCAACGCAGACAATACGGAACCACACTCTCTTGAAAATCCAGAACATCGTTTCTCTCTCCCTGCCACCACAGTTAGCATTTCTGCGAATGATTATCAAAAACAACGAAGCATGCAACCGAATTTTTGATAATGATTATCAAAATCATTATCAAATGACTTTCTGAATATTTTCAATGTCCTGGTACTGAATTCCTGGCACGAACACCCCTCTGGGAATGGTGGGCCTTATTGTCGCAAGGCTTGATTGGTCTTTCGGGCATCCTTGTTGTTGCGCCCATCAGGGCACGGGGCTATATCCGACACAACACCTCCTCGGAACGGAACCGGCTACCCTTCGATGCTTGAAGACGCCCTTATCATCGCGATCCTGCAGATTATCGCGATCGACATTATCCTTGGCGGTGACAACGCCATCATCATTGCCCTTGCCTGTCGCAACCTGCCACCACGGCAGAAGCGGCTCGGCATCCTCTGGGGCACCGCCGGGGCAATCATCCTGCGCTGCATTCTGGTGTTCTTCGCCAGCACCCTGCTGACCGTTCCCTCATTGAAGCTGATCGGCGGACTGCTGCTGCTTTGGATCGGGGTAAAGCTCCTCGCCGACGAGGATGAGTTCGATGAGGGTTCCGTCAAACAATCCGGCAGCCTGATGGAAGCCATCCGCACCATCATAATCGCTGACTTTGTGATGAGCCTCGACAATTCCGTGGCCATCGCCGCCGCGGCAAAAGGCAATATGGTCCTTGTGATCTTCGGATTGGCGCTCAGCGTGCCGATCATCATCGGTGGCAGCGCCATCATTCTGAAACTGATGCAGCGCTATCCGATCATCATCACCGCCGGCGCGGCGCTGCTAGGCTGGCTGGCTGGCGATCTGATCGCACACGACCCGCTGCTGAAAGACCAGCTCGTCGCCCTTCCCGCCTATGCACCGAAGATCGCGGCTGGCGTCGGTGCGTTGCTCGTGGTGGTAATCGGCCGGCTCATCGCGGCGCGCAAGGCCGGCCCTTCTGAAGCCTAGTCTGACCAGTAGAGTCGCATCGGATTGTCGACAAGAAGCGCCTGTTGCAGCGCGGCTGTCGGCGCAATACGCGCGACATGATCCACCAGCATCCCGTCATCTGGCTTGTGTGACTTCATGTTGGGGTGCGGCCAGTCCGTTCCCCACAGCACCCGGTCCGGAAACGCCTCGACGAGGTGTCGCTGGAACGGCACCACATCATCATAGGGCGGACCGGCGAGCGTCAGCCTCTCCGGGCAGCTGACCTTTGTCCAGAAATTCGGCATCTCCGCCATCAGCCCGGCAAAGCGCTGGAAGTCGGCCCCTTCAACAGGCTTCGTCACGTCCGGACGGCCCATATGGTCAACGACGACAATGCCTGGAAGCTGCTTCAGAAACGGTGTCAGATCCGCAAGGTCGGGTGCCTCAAAATAGACCACGATATGCCAGCCGAGGCGCTGCACCCGCGAAGCTGTTTGCAGGAACAGCTCGCGCGGGGTGGCGTCGACCAGCCGCTTGACGAAATTGAAACGGACACCGCGCACACCGGCCTCATGCATGCTGTCGAGTTCTTCATCAGCGATATCATGCGCCACGACGGCGACACCGCGCGCCAGACCGCCGGATGCCCCAAGCGCGTCGATCATCGCGCTGTTGTCCTTGCCATGACAGCTTGCCTGGACGATCACGTTGCGGGCAAGACCGAGGTGGTCGCGAAGGGCGAACAGCTTGTCCTTTCCGGCATCGCCGGGGGTGTATTTGCGCTCCGGCGCGAAAGGAAATTCCGCGGCCGGTCCGAACACGTGGCAATGCGCGTCGACTGACCCCGCAGGTGGTGTGAAGTCTGGCTTTTTCGGGTCTGGGTGCCAGGTCACCTCGCCGCCGGTCACCGGATCAATATCGCTCATCTCTCATCTCGTCCCTTCAGAAAATCATACCGTCGAATAATTTGCGCGCGGTGCGCACCATACCGGCCTTTTGCACCCGTCCCTTCTCATCGCAATGCAGAACACAGGCTGTTGCCCCATTCGGATGCTCCACCGCCACCATCTTTCTCGTCCCGTCGGGCACCACCGCCATCGCCGCCACCGGGCTGGCAGGAAGCAAAGCTGCTGTCGCCGCGCTGACTGCGGCAAACACGCCGATCGTGTCATGACATTTATGCGGGATGAAGCTTCGCGTCATGAAGGCGCCGTCATTGCGCGCCGGTGCCACCATGGTCATCTTCGGCACGGATTTTTCGCGCACATCCCCCAGATTCATCAAAGGCCCGCAAGCAAGGCGAAGCGCCTCGATCCGCGCCTTGAGCCCTTCATCAGCGTCAAGATCGGCCGGCCGTTCATAGCCACTGATACCCATGTCAGACGCCCGCAGCACCACAATCGGCATGCCGTTATCGATCATCGTCACCTCGACCCCCTCGACGAGATCGACCTCGTTACCTGTCGGCAGCAATGCCCCGCACATCGACCCAGCAACATCATCAAAGACAAGCGGCACCGCGGCCGATGTTCCCGGCACCCCGTCGATCGCCTCATCGCCTTCATAGTTCGGATGGCCGCCCGGCGTGGCGATGCTGGCCATGGCCACCTGGCCGGTGTTGCGCATGAAAATACGGACATCGGTGGTACCGTCCAGCGCCGTGACCAACCCGCGCTCGATGGCGAAAGCACCGACGCCAGCAAGAATATTGCCGCAATTCTGCGCATCGGTGACGATTGCCTGGTCGACGAAGACCTGAAGGAACAGATAGTCAATATCGGCATCATCGCGGTCCGAAGGCGAGACCACCGCCACTTTGCTTGTCAGAGGGTTAGCGCCGCCCATACCGTCAATCTGGCGTGCGTCCGGCGATCCCATGACACGAAGCAGCAGGGCGTCGCGCGCGCCCTCGTCAGCGGGAAGGTCGGAGGCCAGGAAATAGCCGCCTTTCGAGGTTCCACCCCGCATCCACATGCATCTTGTTCCGGCATCATTCATCGCCGCATCATCCTGTCATCCTGCTTTCGGCCAGCATAACGTGAAGCCACCGCTGCATGCTATAAAAGCTTGGCAATCTGTCATGTTGAAAAATGATCCTTGGCGGCATTGGCGCACCCCTCCGGCTTTTGCTATCACCAGATAAAGGAGAGCGTACATGACTGTGTCATTCATCGGGTTTGGAGAAGCCGGACTGGCCATCAGCAGCAGCCTTGGCGGCGAAGGCATGCGCGCCTTTGACATCAAACTTGCCGATTCCACCACCGAAGGCGAGATGCGCCGCCGAATCGAGGCGGCGGGCGTTATCGCCTGCGACAGTGCCGAGGAGGCGGTGAATGGCGCCGATATTGTCATCTGCGTTGTCACCGCAGACCAGGCAGCGAAGGCCGCCGGCCTTGCCGCGAGGCATCTTTCCGACGGGGCATTGTGGCTGGACATGAACAGCTGCGCCCCAGCGACCAAGCAAATGGCCGCCGGCCCGGTAACCGATGCGGGCGCGATCTATGTGGATGTTGCGGTGATGGCTCCGATCACCAGCCATGGCCATGCCACGCCGATGCTGGCCGCCGCGCCAGATGCAGAGGCGATCGCCGCCCGCCTGGCAGCGGCGGGGTTGAGCCCGCGCTTTGTCGGAAGCGAGATCGGCCGGGCCTCGACCATCAAGATGCTACGATCGGTGATGGTAAAAGGAATCGAGGCACTGACAGCCGAATGCTTCCGAGCTGCGGTGCGCGCCGGTGTCGCCGATGAGGTGGCAGGATCACTTGACGCTTCGGAAAGCGGCCTGAAATGGGCCGGCCAGACATCCTACAACCTCGAGCGCATGACAGCGCATGGCATCCGCCGCGCTGCCGAAATGCGCGAGGTGGCCAAGACGCTTCGCGCTCTTGATGTATCTCCTGCGATGACCACCGGAACAATCGCCTGGCAGGAAAACATGGGTCAACTCGACCTGACACTGGATCCCGGCACAAGGCTGGCCGAGCAGATGGCTCTGGTCGAGCGGGCCTTTTCCGACAACAACTGAGGAATGGAGTTTACGGTATGAAAATCTGTCTCGCGGGCGGCGGCGCCTTTGGCAAGAAACACCTCGACGCGCTGAAGCTGATCGACGGAGTCGAAGTGGCGTCGGTTGTCGGACGGCGCCTGGAGCCAACGCGGGAGCTGGCGGCAGATTACGGGATCCCTCATGCCACCACCGACCTTGCCGAAAGCCTGGCCATGCCGGACATCGACGCGGTGATCCTGGCCACCCCCACCGGCATGCACGCCGAACAGGGGCTTGCCGCCATGAACGCTGGCAAACATGTGCTGATCGAGATTCCGATGGCCGACACCCTAGCCGATTCCGAGGCGCTGGTGGCGAAGCAGAAGGAAACCGGACTGGTCGCAATGGCCGGCCATGTCCGCCGCTTCAACCCCTCGCACCAGTATGTCCACAATCTGATCACCGCCGGCGAGCTGTCGGTTCAGCAGATGGATGTGCAGACCTATTTCTTCCGCCGCAAGAACATCAGCGCCGATGGCAGCCCGCGGAGCTGGACCGATCATCTGCTGTGGCACCATGCCTGCCACACCATTGACCTGTTCATGTATCAGACCGGCGAGATGGTGAGCGAGGTGCATGGCATCCAGGGCCCGATCCATCCCGAGCTTGGCATCGCCTTGGACATGGCGATCATCATGAAGACGCCGAGCGGCAAGATCTGCACCCTGTCGCTGTCCTTCAACAATGACGGGCCACTTGGCACCTTCTTCCGCTATATCTGCGACAACAACACCTATATCGCCCGCTATGACGATCTGTTTGACGGTCGCGAGACCCAGATCGATGTCAGCAAAGTCGATGTCTCGACGAATGGCATCGAACTGATCGACCGTGAATTCATCGCCGCCATCCGCGAGGGACGCGAACCGAATTCCAGCCTTGCCCAGTGCCTGCCGGCGATGCAGGTAATGGATATCATCGAGAAACAATTCAGCTGACCACAGGTCCGGAGACATCACCATGATCATTGATTGCCACGGTCATTACACCACCACACCGCCGGGCGTCGCCGCCTGGCGCGAAGCGCAAACTTCAGCCGTCACTGCCGACCCGAACCATCTCAGCACCAAGGGCGTGATGGCGGTCAGCGATGACGAGATCCGCGAAAGCATCGAGACCAACCAGCTTCGCGTCCAGCAGGAACGCGGCACTGATGTCACCGTGTTCTCGCCGCGCGCCAGCTGGATGGGCCACCATGTCGGCAACGCCAGCACGTCGCAAGCCTGGACCGAGCACTGCAACGATCTGATTCGCCGTGTCTGCGACCTCTTTCCGAAGAATTTCGTGCCGGTCTGCCAGCTGCCGCAAAGCCCACAGACGCCGATCGAAAGCAGCGTTGCCGAGCTGCGGCGGTGCGTCGAGGAAATGGGGTTCATCGGCTGCAACCTGAACCCGGACCCGTCAGGCGGCTACTGGAAGGACCTGCCGCTTGGCGACAAATACTGGTACCCGCTTTATGAGACGATGTGCGAGCTAGATGCGCCCGCCATGATCCATGTCAGCGGCGCCTGCCATCCGGCGATGCATACCACCAGCTCGTTCTATCTCGGCGCCGACACCACCGCCTTTGTGCATTTCATGATGTCGGATGTCTTTGCCGATTTCCCGCAGATCAAATTCATCATTCCGCATGGCGGCGGGGCGGTTCCCTATCACTGGGGCCGGTTCCGTGGCATGGCACAGGATATGGGGC
>JAYOST010000032.1:0-15053 GCA_038139365.1 Alphaproteobacteria bacterium | reverse complement strand
GCCTCGAACGGCGCCAGGGGTCGGGCAACTACATCAGGCAGACGGACCGTTCGGCTGCCATCTACACCATGTTCAGGCTGGAGCGCCCGGAAGGTGGGGGTCTCCCCACGGCAAGGCTTCTTTCTGTAAGGACGCTGAAACCCGCCGCCGACATCCGTCCGTTCGCACCGGACGGACAGGCACACAGGTTCCGCCGGTTGCGTTTTCTCGACAATCTGCCCATGGCGCTGGAAGAGATCTGGCTCGACGCCACGGTCGCGCCGGAGCTACCAAAAGAGCGGATCTCCGATTCTCTCTATAAATTCTACAGCGAGGAACTCGGCCTGTGGATCACCCGCACCGAGGACCGCGTGTCTGTGGCACCCGTGCCGGCATGGACAATCGATGAATTTCCGTTGCCATCCGGCGCGCCCGCCGGATATGTCGAGAGGAACGGCTGGTCGCAGGACGGCGCATGGGCAGAATATTCCCGCACATGGTACGACCCGTCGGCGGCTCATTTCGTGGCGCGGCAGAGATAGCAGGACAGATAGGAACAACAGTCAGATGACCACAACTTACGGCATTGTCGGCTGCGGCATGATGGGACGCGAGCATATCCGCAACATTGCATTGATGGATGACGCGACGGTCGGCGCGATCCTCGAGCCCAATCCCGAGATGGGCGCCGCCGCGCTGGCGCTGGCACCGGGCGCGGTGATTGTCGACAGTCTCGATGCGCTGCTCGCACACCGGCCGCTCGACTGCCTGCTGATCGCCAGCCCTAACCATTGCCACGCCGGCCAGCTGGCGGAAATCGCTGCCAAGGCAACCTTGCCGATCCTTGTCGAAAAGCCGCTTTTTACCGACCCGGCCGACCTTGCTGCGATTGAGTCCTTCCGCAAGGACTATGGCGCGCCGGTCTGGGTGGCGATGGAATATCGCTATATGCCGCCAATGCAGAAGTTCCTCGAGATGGCCGATGATATCACCGGCGGCATTCGCATGCTCAGCATTGTCGAGCACCGCTACCCCTTCCTCGAGAAGGTTGGCAACTGGAACCGTTTCAATGCCAATTCCGGCGGCACCTTTGTCGAGAAATGCTGCCATTTCTTCGATCTCATGCGGCTGATCCTGAAATCCGATCCGGTGCGGGTAATGGCAAGCGCCGGACAGGAAGTGAACCATCTCGACGAGACCTATGACGGCAGGACCTCCGACATCTGGGACAGTGGCTATGTCATCGTCGATTTCGCCAGCGGCGCACGCGGCATGCTGGAATTGTCGATGTTTGCCGAGGGGTCGGAATATCAGGAGATGGTTCATGCCGTCGGCGCTCAGGGCAAACTCGAGGTGAAAATCCCCGGGCCGGCACGGTTCTGGTCCGGCCCCGAAGAGGCGCGGCCCGTTCCGCTGCTGATCGAGAGCAGGCGTCATCCCTGCAATCCGGTTACCCATCAGGTGCCGGTTGATGCCGCGATCCTTGATGCCGGTGACCATAACGGCTCGACCTTTTACCAGCACCAGCGTTTCCTTGATGTGGTGCGCGGCAACGGCAGTGTCGAAGTCGGCCTTGAAGACGGCATCTGGGCGGTGCGCATGGGCCAGGCGGCACAGCAATCCGCCGCCACCGGCAAGGCAGTCACCTTCTAGTCACGCCTCGCAAACCAGAGCCGCTGGACCCGGCGCTTGCATCACGATATGCCCGGGGTGATGCTGTCCGTCAGAATGATCCGCCACCGGAGACCAACATGCCACCAAACACCCCCTTGTGCGATTTCGGCTGGAAAGCCCCCGCCTTCACACTCAGCGACCCGATCGGCCTGTCCTGCAGCCTAGACGGGCTGATGGGCGAAAAGGGCCTTCTTGTCGCCTTCATCTGCAATCATTGCCCCTATGTGGTGGCGGTGATCGACAGGCTGGTGGCCGATGCGGCAGTGCTGAAGGAAGAGGGCGTCAACACGGTCGGCATCATGGCCAATGATTACGCCACCTACACCGACGACAGCCCCGACAAGATGATGCAGTTCGCCGCCAGGCACGGTTTCGGCTTTCCCTATCTGGTCGACGAGACCCAGGACGTGGCGCGCGCCTGGGGCGCCGTCTGCACACCGGATTTCTTCGGGCTGAACGCGGCTGGCGAGCTGCAATATCGCGGCCGCATCGATGATGCCAAGATGGGTGATGCCGACGGCCGCACGCCGGAGCTGCTGAATGCCATGCGCCAGATCGCGGCCACCGGCAAAGGCCCGGCTGAACAATTCCCGTCGATGGGATGTTCGGTGAAGTGGCGCTAGGCGGTTCTAAAGGAACTCGGGAAACATCTTCTTGGTGAAGGTCTCGCGACCGATGGCGGAAATCCGCCCGATCTCGGCCGCGTCCAGCCACGGGGCCGTCGCCGCATCCCATGACGGGCGGGCCGCCACCCGTTCGACCCAGCCGCTGACGCGCGGGAAGCGCGATTCCCAGATGGCCTGCATGCCAAGGCAGCGGATGCGGAAGACATAGGCCGTCAGCATCGCGTCGGCGAGGCTGTAGTCCGGCCCCAGCAGCCAGTCATGTTCGGCAAGCGCCTCTTCCATTTCAGCGCACATGCGCTGCAGTCTCTTGAAGGCCACCGGAACAAAGATGGACTCCGCGCCGTGCTCCATCAGGTCGAGGGTCTTGCGCACCCTGATCTTGTCCGGCATCGCCTCCCATCGCGCGGCAAGTTCCTCGGGCGATTTCGCCAGCAGCATGCGGCGCTGGAAGCTTGAGAAGGTCAGCGTGTTGACGCTGTCATGATATTCGGCCGTGTTCACGCCCCAGATCCGCATGCGCGCCTGCGCCAGCGAGTCGGGCGGCACCAGCCTCGTCGTATCGTCCAGCCCGTCCAGATATTCGCAGATCACAGTGGATTCCCGGATCAGCACGCCATCATGGTCGAGCACCGGCACCACGGCGCGCGGATTGATCTTCAGATAATCGGCCTGCAGATGCTCGCCCTTTGGAAGGTCGATATGGCGGCCTTCCCAGGCCAGCCCCTTTTCGGCAAGGACAATGCGAACCTTGACCGAACAGACCGAATTGGCACCGTGATAGAGAGTGAGCATGACCGCCTAGCGCCCGTGGCTTCGGTCATAGCCGCTTGGCGGCGGCGACTGCCAACCGGCCAGCGCCCCGTCTGCCGGCGCGAAGATTTCCACCAGAAGCGGATGGCAGGCGGCAGCGTCGCTGGAATGTGTCGATGAGCAATCCCCGCCAGGGCAGGCCGACAGCGCGCCGAGCAGATCGATCTCGGCAAAGAACTCGATATAGTCGCCGGGACGTACCGGGCTGGCTTTCATGAAATACTGGCCGGTGTCACGGGTAAAGCCTGTGCACATGAAGACGTTGAGAACGTCATGGACCTGCATCTCGACCTCTTTGAGCGGACGGCCGGTTTCATCGGCAAGCGCACGCGACAGGTTCGAATGACAGCAATGATGGTAATCGTCGCCGGCCAGAAGATGGTGTGTGTAGGGATCGCAGCGGGTGCCGATCACATCATGGATCGAGCCGCCGAATTCATCCATACCGTACCATCCCAGCGTGTCCTCGATGATCGTCGCCATCGGGCGCAGATAGGGCAGGTTCGACCACATGCGCTCGCCTGTGGTGATGTGGGTGCCGTGAATGGCGCGGGTCTTTCCCGAATAGAAACGCTCGTCGAGATTATGCGCGTTCCACAGGTTGAGATCACCTACCTGTGGGCCTTCGACCGAACTGATCCGGAAAAAGCCGCCGGCGGGCACATGAAAACATCCACCCTCGCGCGGCTGCACCAGCACCTCGCCGGTCTTGGATGCGCCGGCGCGTGCCGACCGGTAGAGGGCGAGATCAGGCGGCGCCAGAGTGCCGTTCGGATAGACGATGACCGGCTCGACAGCGCGGCGTGCGTCGGCGTCGCTTGGGGCTACGGGGAATTCGGATGCCATGTTCTTCGGTCTCTTCTTCGTTTATTTTGCGGCCGCACGCTGGCGGGCGATCATTCCAAGCATCGACAGCCCGAGGCGCGAAGCCATCAGCGCACCCTGCCCGTTCACGTCGCGGGCCGGCATCAGCTCGACCATGTTGAAACCGCAGATCGGCGCGCGGGCCGCAATGGCCTCGAAGATCTGCATCATCTGCCAGTATGACAGGCCGCCCTGGGCAGCACCAATGACAGCCGGCATCACCACCGGGTCCATGCTGTCGACATCAAGCGCGATATAGACAGGCACGCCTTCCGGCAGAGCGGCGACAGCGCGCGCAATGCCGTCGGGCTCGATCAGATTGCGCATGGTGTGGAAAGCAACGCCATAATCCAGCGCCGCCTGAACATCACTCCTGCGGGCCGAACCGATGCCCCGCGCGCCAAGCTGCACGATCTTGCCCACATGCGCCATTTCCGAAGCGCGGCGCATATTGCTCGACAGACCCTGCGTCTCGCCGCCCACATCATCGCGCCAGTCGATATGCGCGTCGATCTGCAGGATCGAGATCGGGCCGCCGTCAAAACCACAATAGGACTCAAGCACCGGGATCGGCACGGAATCATCACCGCCAAGAACAAAGGGCACGCTGCCGGCATCAAGCAGGCCGGTCACCGCGCCGCGAATCATCGTGCGATTGCTCTCTGTGACTTCCGGCGCTGCATCGGCCACGGTGTCGAGATTGCCGAAATCGGCGGCAGTGACACCATCAGGCAAGATGCCATCCGACGGATCGACACCGAACAAGTCGAAATCATGCTGCTCGAGGATGGTCGGCCAGCTTCGGGCAGCGCGGATCGCGTCCGGCGCGTCATGACAATAGGAACCGACGGGATAGGGCGTTGCCGACCCGATTCCCAGCACCGCGATATCGGCGCCCTGCGGCGCATTGATATCGCCGCGCGGCATGTTCAGCCACCCACCGGCCGTCTCGCCGCCAAACAGGTCTCCCATGGAAGGTGTGTCACTCATATTGATTCTCCAGGCACGATCCGGTTACGCACTTTTCTTGCAAGCCGCCGGAATACCGGCTGCGGCACGACTGGTTCAATCCCCGCCAATGCCCGTCAATGCCCGTCATCTTTAGCATTTTGCGACTAGAGCCTGTCACGCCGCTGCATCCTTGTCGATGGCTGTTGCCAAACCAATTGCCCGATTCACCAGCGCGGTTTCCATCAAATATCGCTGATTCGCCTCAGAACATAATGAATGTTATGATTTTGCCCTGTGTTGCGTTCAATAGTTTCAAAATATTCCGAAACCACCGGAAAGAGTCGTGATACAGAACAATTGGCAGCCACCGTTCGTCTAGTGTGTTGCCAGCATTTCCGGCGTTCAGGCTTTGGTCGGATCGCATGGGGAAACAGATAATCAACGTCTGAGGAAACAATCATGAAAAAACTTCTTGTATCGGCCGCGATTGCGGGTGCGTGCATGTTCGGTGTGACCGGACAGGCATCTGCTGACGGCCACTGTGGCTCGCTGACCATGGCCGAGATGAACTGGGCATCGGCAGAGCTTATGGCCAACGTCGACAAGATCATTCTCGAAGAAGGCTACGGCTGTGAGGTCGAGCTTGTTGCCGGCGCTACCATGCCGACCTTTACATCCATGAATGAAAAGGGCGAGCCGGATGTCGCGGGTGAACTGTGGATCAACGCCGTTCGCGAGCCGCTTTTCGCTGCGATGGACGAAGGTCGTCTCAAGTCGGCCGTCAAGGGCCCGATCACCCAGCTTGGTGAAGGCTGGTGGGTACCGCCGCACACTGCTGAAAAGCATCCCGAGATCGTAGGCGACATCAACGCGCTTCTCGCACGTCCTGACCTGTTCCCGCATCCGGAAGACCCGTCCAAGGGCGCTTTCGTCGGATGCCCTGCAGGCTGGGGCTGCCAGCTGGCAAACGCCAACCTGTACCGTGCCTTCGACATGGAAGCCAAAGGCTGGCTCCTGGTCGATCCGGGCTCTGCTGCCGGTCTCGACGGCTCGATGGCCAAGGCTGCCGAGCGTGGCGAGAACTGGTTCGGCTACTACTGGTCGCCGACTGCCATGATCGGCAAGTACTCGATGGTACCGGTCGACATGGGCAGCTGGGGCGGCTCTGAAAACTGGGACGGCTGCATCGTGAAGCCGGAGCAGGAGTGCGCCGCGCCGAAGCCGTCTTCCTGGACCGAGTCCGAGGTACACACCGTGATCACCTCCGATCTTGCAAACCGTGCAGGCCCTGCAGTCGAATACCTGCAGAAGCGCGTGTTCCCGGGCCCGATCATGAACGGCATGCTCGTCTACATGGCTGACGAGCAGGCAGGTGGCGCCGACGCCGCCATCGAGTTCCTGATCAAGCATGAGGACATCTGGTCGGGCTGGGTTTCGGCCGACGCCAAAGCCAAGATCAAGGCATCGCTCTAGTATCGCTGCCACAGACAAACAACGGCCTGCCGGACACAATCCGGCGGGCCTATTCTTTAAGTGAGAACAAATCCAGTTTCGGGGGAGCAACATGGAATTTTTCACCGAATTTCCGGAAATGGGCCGGCAAGACCTTCGTGATTTCAAGAAAGGTGTAGACGCATCTTTCAAGGAATTCTCGCGAAGCTACGGCGATGCGCTCGAGAGTTTCTTTGAGCCGCTTCTCTGGTTCCTTGTATGGCTGGAAAAATTGCTGACCAATGCGCCATGGCCGATCGTGATCGCCGTTGTCGCGGCACTTGCATGGCTTGGCTCGCGCAGCTGGAAGCTCGTCGCCGGTACAGTGGTCGCGTTCCTTGTGATCGGCTATTTCGGCATGTGGGAAGACACCATGGCGACGCTGGCCATTATCTCGGTCGCCACGCTGCTCTGCATCAGCCTCGGCATTCCGCTCGGCATCTTCATGGCGAAATCCAACCGTGCACAATCGGCCATCACGCCGGTGCTCGACGTCATGCAGACGATCCCGAGCTTTGTGTATCTGATCCCCGTTGTCATGCTTCTGGGCATCGGCAAGGTACCGGGACTGATCGCCGTGTGCATCTATGCCATTCCGCCGATCGTGCGCCTGACCAACCTTGGCATCCGCCTTGTCGACAAAGAAGTGCTTGAGGCCGCCGACGCGTTCGGAGCCGACTACCGGCAGAAGCTGTTCGGGGTCCAGATCCCGCTGGCGCTTCCCAACATCTTTGCCGGCGTGAACCAGACGATCATGATGTCGCTGGCCATGGTGGTCATCGCCTCGATGATCGGCGTGAAAGGCCTTGGCCTTCCGGTGCTTCGCGCCATCTCCAACCAGTATCTCGCGCTTGGCCTGCTGAACGGCCTCGCCATCGTGACACTGGCCATCATCTTCGACCGTGTATCGCAGGAATATGGACGTCGCCTTCAGGCGCATCGCCAGGGGGCAGACCATGACTGACAAAATCAAGATCAGTAACCTCTACAAGGTATTCGGCAAGAACCCGTCCGGTGCCATGGACCATGTCCGCAAGGGCGCCACGAAGCAGGAACTGCTCGACAATCACGGTCATGTCCTGGGACTGCGCGATATCAACATCGATATCCCGGAACGCCAGATTCAGGTGATCATGGGCCTGTCGGGCTCCGGCAAGTCGACGCTGATCCGCCACATCAACAGGCTGATCGACCCGACCGAAGGCCAGGTCGTTGTCGACGGGGTGGACGTGCTGCAGATGTCGGCTGACGATCTGCGCGAGTTCCGCCGCCACAAGCAGTCGATGGTGTTTCAGAAGTTCGCGCTTCTGCCGCACCGTACTGTGTCGCAGAACGCTGCCTATGGCCTGACAGTGCAGGGCATCGCCGAGGATGAGGCCAAGGAACGCGCGCAGCGCTGGATCGACCGTGTCGGTCTCGGCGGGTTCGAGAACCACTTTCCGGCACAGCTGTCGGGCGGCATGCAACAGCGTGTGGGCCTTGCCCGCGCACTTGCCACCGATGCCGAAATTCTGCTGATGGACGAAGCCTTCTCGGCGCTCGACCCGCTGATCAGGACGGACATGCAGGATATCCTTCTCGACCTGCAGGAAGAGCTTCACAAGACCATCGTCTTCATCACGCACGACCTTGACGAGGCGCTTCGCATCGGCGACCGCATCTCGATCCTCCGTGACGGCGAGATCGTCCAGCAGGGCGACCCGCAGGACATCATCATGCGGCCCGCAGACGATTACATCTCGGACTTCATCAAGGACATCAATCGTGGCCGCGTGATCGAGGTCCGTTCGGTGATGACCGCGGCGTCGCGCGCGACCGGTCCGAAGCTGCCTGAAGATACGCCGATCGAGGATGCGCTGCAGATGCTGTCCTCTGCCGGCAAGGACAGCGGCACCGTCGTCAACGGCGACGGCAAGACCATCGGCAAGATCGAGATGAACAGTGCCATCGCCGCCATGGCCCGCCCCGAGCGGGACAAGGGTACGCCGCGCTACAAATAAAGCCGTGTCAGGCCGTGCCGGACCCTCCGGCACGGCCGCGGCAGAAACATGAACTTGTGACAGGCTGGTCCGCCAGCAACAGCACCGTGGCAAGCGCCGCTCTCGCATCGCCGACGCGCGGATCGCCCAGCTTCTCGTAACATTCTACAAGGCCCGAGAGGGACCAGACGTTGCCACGGTTCTGGCGGCTGACCGGCAGCTCGTCATCATGGCCAAGATCGCGCTCATAGATGACACGTGCCTCGTCGATGCGCCCCTGCTCCAGCAGCAGCGCGCCAAGCGCGTGACGCGGCGGATGCATCCAGGCACGCGGCTCGGTATAGACAAGCCTGTCCTCGGCCGCGACCGCTTGGCCAAGCCAGTCGAAGCCGGCCTCGGTCTCACCGGCATGGTAAGCCATCTCGCCGCGCATCATCGCCGCCCCGACGGCAAGAATGTCGTCGGCCTGATTGTTGAAATAGGCGTAACCGGCAGGCACGGCTGCGCGCGCCGACTCAAAATCGGCTGCGGCCATATCCGCCTCGTCATGCCTGCCAAGTGCTGCCAGCGCCACGGCCCGGGCCTGATGGTGCATGGCATGCGACACCGGCATGAAAGCGGGATCACCTGTGAATTCGCGATCCACGATCTGTTGCCATCGGCCAAACCGTACATCGACATGGGCGATGGTCGCGTAATAGCCCTCAAGCGTCATATCCATATGCGTGACCGGCTGCTGCACCAGCACATTTTCCAGAATTTCGGCCATGACAATCGCAGCGTCCGCAGCATCGGCCAGATTGCCTGTCTGCATGCCGGCAAACATCAGCATATGAACATCATGGCAAACGAGCGTGCGATAAAACGGGGTGCGGTGCAGGTTCGCCATGAACCGCTTGTCCGTGGCCATGGAAAGGCGGCTGCAACGCGTTGCCTGGTCGAAGTCACCGACCAGAGCGTGAATATGTGACGGCATGTGTTGCAGGTGACCTGCATCGGGCGGCGCCAGTTCCTGCAACCGGCGCGCCGACGGCAAGGCTTGTTCCGGCGCTGGCGACATCTCCTGCACATGGATATCGAAATGCAGCACGCCGATATGGTCGGCGCCGGTGCCGGCAAGGGACCGACGGAGAGCCGTCTGAATTTCCCTCTCGCGTGCTTCCGGGTTTGGCGCGCGCTTGTCGACGTCATAGATCTGCCAAGGCGTCAGCATGATCTGCGAGTCGATATAGAGCGCGGCGATGTCCGGATCGTCACCGAACGCCTCATAGACGGGGACCATGGCATCGGCATAGGCGCGCTCCCATGACGCCAGAACGTCATCGCCGGGAACCGCGGTTTGCGGATAGCGCACGGCAAGCGCCTCGATCAGCGCACGCGCCTCCGGCGGGGCCGTGGCGGCACGCGTCATCGCTTCGGAAATCGCGCCATGGCAGGCTGCAAGCGCCTGCTCCTTCTCCGGCATGGTCAGCCATTCCCAAGGCTTGTTCATGAAAGGACCGCTGGAGAGGGCGATGCCCCACCAGGCGAGGGCAAATTCATCATCCGCCCGGGCCGCGTTCCGGAAGCAGCCGATCGCCTCTTCATGGTTGAAACCGTAGAGCCAGGAAAGTCCGGTGGCGAACCAGGCTGCGGCTTCGTCATTCGTGATAACAAAAGCAGGGCAATGCGTGCCGAGATCGAAAGAATAATCGGAATGGCTTGTATTCATATGCCAAAGCTAAAACAGTTTCAGCCTGGTGAATACGGAGTTTTTCGGCTTGTCAGACACCGTCGGCGAACATGGCTGTCAGCTTTCGTGCGAACCGCTGGTGAAACCTGATATAGCCGCTCTCGAGGTGTCGTATATCATCCTTCATCACGCGATGCAGACGCGGCAGCGCATGAAACGGCACTGCCGGAAAGCTGTGATGCTCGGTGTGATAGGGCATGTTCCAGGCGATGAAGCGCACCGGCGCGGTGGTCAGCAGCGTACGGGTGTTGGCCAGCATGTTGCCCTCACCCTCGTCGCAACCGGCATGCTCGGCAAGCAGATAGGCGCGAAGGAACGGCGCGCCGATAACCAGTGGCACCACCAGATAGGGAATCAGCCACCCGGCATAGGCGAGTGACGGCACCGCCAGCAGCCAGACTGCGATCATCAGGCGCGCTTCGTTCCTGACAACGCCCTGCATGGTCTCAGGCACATAGGGATCACTGCGCCGCCCGGCCGCGTTGCCAAGGATCACCCTTATATTGCCGACCCAGAACGGAATGCCGCTGAGATAGGCGAGATAGCCACCGACACCCGACGGTTTCGCTGTGCCGAGTTCGGGGTCGCGGTCCGGATCCTGGGTGAATTTGTGATGGTCCTGATGGAAATAGAAGAACCATCTCGGCCCGATCAGGAGCGTCATTCCAGCCAGCATGCCGACAGCGCGGTTCAGCCAGCGGCTGCGAAAGGCGGTGCTGTGGCTGCATTCATGCATCGCCGTGAACAGGAATACCATGCCAATTCCCTGGCCAAGCATGGCTGCCCAGCGCACCGCACCCTCGCCGACGACATTGCCCCACAGACACAGCCCGATCAGCGACAGATGGCCGGCAAGCTGAACCAGCCCTCGCCGGTCCGAACGTTCCGTCAGCGCGCGCTTCTCGTCGGCCGACAGGCGACGCAGCATATCGCGATGGGTCACGGTTTCAGACACCACACCAAACCCCCTACCGGCTGGTGATGGTAACAAGGCCGGCCGCCGGATCGACAAGGACCTCGTCACCGGTGCGGATCAGCGTGGTCACATCACCATCGGCAAAGCGGTCGCACATGGCCATACCGGCCAGTGCCGCGCCCTGTGCCATGATGGTATTCGCGGAATTCAGCAGGATGGCGCGCGGGGCCATGCCGCGCGAGGCCATCTCATGCAGCATCCAGGCCGTCGCCACACCGCCCTTGGCAGTATTCAGGACAAGAATGACATCGCAATAGCTCTGGCCATACAGCTTGTGCTGGGGGCGCGAGAATACGCCCCTGATCCTGTCGAGATCGTAACGCGCCGAGAAATTGTCATCAGCGACAAGCGCTGTTCCCTGAACCGCCGGTCCGATGCCGGCATGGCATGCAAGTTCGATCGCCATCAGGCCCTCCCCCCCTCGCCGGCAGGCAGGATCACCCCGGCTTCGGCCGAAGCGACGCAATCCGCCATGCTGGCAAGCGCCGGCCGGTAGCCATAGCCGCCGAGAATATTGACGATCTTGGCCGAATTGCTGAGAAGACGTGTCCAGCCATTAGCCTCGCCAATCTCGCGGGCATATTGCTGGTAGAAACAGGTGCCCGTCAGCACCGTGCCACCGAACCCCTCAATCGCCTCGACATATCCCATGCGCGCTGCATCGCCATAGACCTGCGCCGAGGTGCAGACGACGAGGTCCGTGCCGCTTGCCCGGCTGCGTCCTTCGCACAGGGCGGCCACCTGCCCCATCTCGACAAGGCTGAGCTGCGGCGCGGCGAACACCACCACATCCAGCGTCTCGCCAACCGCGCTGAACGGTGCGCCGAGATCGGCAATCTCTTCGGCACCTATACGGGTTGCCTCCAGCGCCTCGCCACCGACATCGGCAAGGCTTCGGCATTCGGGCGTGATGCCGACCATATGGAACAGCGGCGTCGATCCCCAGCTGGCCATCGCCGCCCCGAAATGCTTGATTTCGTCCGAGGTGGGCGCGCCCTCGATCCCCTCGATCACCGGCACCTGCCAGTAGCTGCCTGCCATCCGGCCGATGGTGGCGCCCAGAACACCCCATTCCATCAGATCGCGCGGCCGCGTCTCGACGACAAAGCGGCAGGTGGCGCGGCGATGTTCGTCCAGATGAAGCCCGTAACGCGGTGTCCGTCCGGTCAGCCCGGCCGCCAGTGCCGATGGTCCGCCTTCGAAGTTCGAACGCGCCCCGCAGACCGAATTGGAATAGATCACCACACCGGTATCACCGTAGGCGACATGGTCGCCATTCAGCGGCGGCATGATTGTCTGATAATTGATGCAGGTATCTGTCATCATGATGCCCATCGCCGTGCAGGCGGCAATGAAACGTCGCTCAAGGTCAGCCATTTCCTCGGTCTGGCCAAGCGGCAGGTAATGTGAAAGATCGACCCCGCGCGGGTCGGTAATCATCGGCACGGTGACGCGCGCGCCATCCTTTACCAGCCCTTCGACAAACCCAACGCCCGCCGCGCCGAGCGATTCCGGATCGGCCATCATATGCGCCTGACTGACCGGCACCATGTCAGCGGCATCGAACATCCGGCCAACCTGAAGCTGATGGTCGATGGCCCAGCGGCAGGCTGGCCCCATCTCACCGGCAAGCATCGCCTGTTCCTGGTCGCTAAGTCGCATATTCACTGAACCCGTATCTTCATGATCAATATCCCAACAGTGACATAGCTGCCCCGCCGCCAGCAATCCCCGCCAGAAATGCCGCCAGCCAACGGTTCCAGCAGCAGATTCAAGCCTTCCTGCCGGATTGCCGCAGAATGCAGTTTTTGGATAGAGAGTCAGTTGCGGCGTGCTACTGTCCCGCCTGAGCGCCAATGCAAAATACCAACCCGGGGACGCTGCATGCACAACAACTATATCGCTGGTGAATGGGTGGCTTCGAAAGATGCCGTCGAAAACCGCAACCCGTCCGACATCACCGACCTGATCGGCCATTATGCGCAGGCCACGACCGCGCAACTGGACACCGCCATAGATGCCGCCGCTTCGGCGCAGAAGATCTGGCAGGCAACCGGCCTTGAAGCACGGCAAACGGCGCTGATGAAGATCGGCAATGCACTGATCGACCGGGCCGACGAGCTTGGCGAGCTTCTGAGCCGCGAGGAGGGCAAGCCTCGCGCCGAGGGTCGTGGCGAGGTCTACCGCGCCGGACAGTTCTTCACCTATTACGCCGCCGAAGTGCTGCGCCAGATCGGCGACAATGCAGATTCGGTCCGCCCCGGCATCGAGATTGATGTTCGCCGCGACCCGGTCGGTGTCGTCGCCGTGATCAGCCCGTGGAATTTTCCGACCGCGACAGCCGTCTGGAAGATCGCACCGGCGCTGGCCTTCGGCAATGCCGTGATCTGGAAACCGGCGAACCTTGTGCCGGCCTCGGCTGTCGCGCTGACAGAAATCATCGCCGATGCAGGCCTTCCGGCCGGGCTGTTCAACCTGGTGATGGGTTCGGGTTCGACCATCGGCGATGCGCTTGTCTCGCATCCGGCGATCAAGGCCATCACCTTTACCGGATCGGTCGAGACCGGCCGCCGCATCGCCGCTGCCGCCATCGGCAACATGCCGCGCATGCAGATGGAAATGGGTTCAAAGAACGCTCTGGTCGTCATGGATGATGCCGATATCGACCTTGCCGTCGCCTGTTCCGCGAACGGCGCATTCGGTGGAACCGGCCAGAAATGCACCGCCTCGTCGCGGCTGATCGTGCATGACGCCGTGCATGACGAGTTCGTCGAAAAGCTGGTGGCGGCGACCAAAGCCATGACTGTCGGCCACGCGCTGGAAGAGGGCACGCAGATCGGACCTGTTGTCAGCGAGGGACAGCTTGCCGCCAATCTCGACTATATGGAGATCGCCCGCCAGGAAGGCGGCGAAATTCTATGTGGCGGCGACAGGCTGACGCTTGCGCATGACGGCTATTACATGGCACCCGCCGTGATTGCCGGCACCGGCAATGACTGGCGCATAAACCGCGAGGAAATGTTCGCACCGATTGCCTGTGTGATTCGCGCCGGATCCTATGACGAGGCGCTGGCCATATCCAATGACACTGATTTCGGCCTGACCGCCGGCATCATGACCAGATCGCTGGCGCGGGCCGGCGATTTCCGCCGCCGCGCCGAGACCGGTGTCGTCATGGTCAATTTGCCGACCGCAGGAACCGATTATCACGTGCCGTTCGGCGGGCGTGGTGACAGCTCCTACGGTCCGCGCGAACAGGGGCAGTATGCGGTGGAATTCTTCACCAGCACCAAGACCGCCTATATCTCGACCGGCCCCGTCTCATAGGTGCGACGATGCATGTGATCGACTGCCTCCAATATTGCAACTGGTCGGAAAAGATTTTCCGGCAGATGCGCGATGGCGGCGTCGACGCCGTTCATGTCACCATTGCCTATCACGAAACCTTTCGCGAAACGGTGGCGAATGTCGAGCAATGGAACCGCTGGTTCGAGCGTTACCCCGAACTGATCTTCCAGGGGCGCACCGGCGAAGATGTGCGCCGTGCCCGCCGCGAGGGACGGACCGCCATTTTCTTTGGATTCCAGAACCCCTCGCCGATCGAGGATGACATCGGACTGGTCGAGATTTGCCATACGCTTGGCGCGCGCTTCATGCAGCTGACCTATAACAACCAGTCGCTTCTGGCGACCGGATGTTATGAGGAGGAGGATACCGGCCTCACGCGCATGGGACGCACAGTGGTTGCCGAGATGAACCGTGTGGGGCTGGTCGTCGATATGAGCCATTCCGCCGAACGCTCGACCCTTGAAGCCATCGAATTCTCCACCCGTCCGATCGCCATCACCCATGCCAACCCTGCATTCTGGCATCCGGCGCGCCGCAACAAATCCGACGATGTGCTTCGTGCGCTTGGCGAATCCGGCGGCATGCTTGGATTCTCGCTCTACCCGCACCATCTGAAAGACAAG
>JAYOST010000031.1:4551-16076 GCA_038139365.1 Alphaproteobacteria bacterium | reverse complement strand
CCGCAGGCGGCGAGGATGAGCGCGGCGCCGGAGACAAGGGCGAAGACAAGCGCCAGTCTGGCGCGGCGGGCACGTGTGGTCACACGTCTGGCACGTTGATCCTTAAGCATGGGCCGAGGATGCTGGCGAACCGGTTAATTTTTCCCGGGGACGATTTCACGAGTGCGTGAGTGAAGCACGGGGTATGCCGCTGCAACATCATCGCCGCAGGCCATGGCCACCCTGCATGCCCCGTCTTGACGCGACTTGTCCTTCCGGCGCAGTGTCGGCGATGAGCGGCGGGTGCTTGCCGATCCTGTTCAACCTTTTGCGGCGGCGACCTGCACACTGTCGCCGCGGGATAGGCGTGACCCATGGCAATCTCGACATCAGCCAGACTGAAACGGTTTCTTCCCTGGATCGTGTTGCTGTTTCTCGGCACCGTCTGGGGGTTGTCCTTCTCGCTGGCGCGGATCGCGACACTGGCCGGCGGCACGCCCTTTGGCATCACCTTCTGGCAGAGCGTTGTCGGCGGGGTGATCCTGCTGGCCTATACCCAGATGCGCGGGCGGCCATTGCCATTGTCGGCGCGGCATCTGCGGATCTATGTCATTGTCGCGCTTCTCGGCGCGTCATTGCCGAACAGCCTGTTCTATTTCGCCGCGCCGCATGTCCAGGCCGGGGTGCTGTCGATCACCGTCGCGCTGATCCCGATCATCACCTATGGCATCGCGATGATCTGCGGGTTTGAGCGGCTGTCGGCGCTGCGCGTCAGCGGGGTGGTCTTCGGCGGGGTGGCGATCGGTCTGCTGGTGCTGCCGGAGAGCAGCCTGCCAAGCCCGGCGGCGATCCCCTGGGTGCTGCTGGCCTGTGGCAGCGCGGTTTGCTACGCGGCGGAGAATGTCTATCTGTCGCGCCCGGCGCTGGCCGATATCGGGCCGGTGCGCACCGCCACCGGCATGAACATCATGGCGGCTGCGATCATGCTGCCGGTCGCGCTGGCCAGCAACCAGATGTTCCTTCCCGCCGTGCCGTTCGGCACGCTGGAATGGACGATTGTGGCGCTTGGCGTGATCACCGCCTTCGCCTACACGATGTTCATCATGGTGATCAATATCGCCGGACCGGTCTTCGCCAGCCAGACAGGCTATCTTGTGACGCTTGGCGGGGTGGTCTGGGGGATGGTGCTGTTCGGCGAAACCCATTCACCCTGGGTCTGGGCGTCGGTGGCGACGATGATCCTGGGGCTGGCGCTGGTCACCCCGCGCAAGGACACAGCCGCATCCGACCCGGTGCCGCAGACGCCGGCAGGATCCTAGCCGATCGGGGCATAAAGCTGGTCGCGGAGCGCCAACAGTGATCCGCCGTTACACAGCCCCATCACCGCATCCTCGATTGCTGTCGCCCGCGTCTGGCCCAGAACCGGCGCGGCGAATTCATGGAATTTGGCGATGATCTCACCCTCTTCCATCGGCCGTTCCGACCCGCCGCGCGCATGCACAAGGCCGGAATCGAAGGTCCGGCCATCTTTCAGGGTGATCTGCACATCGGCATCGCGGGTGTGCGGGAAGGTGGCGTTATGCGCCTCACTCTCAGCGACCAAAATCCGCTCGATCAGCGCCAGCACCGCCGGGTCGGCAAGGCCGTCTCCTTCCACCTGGGCAAGCCCGATCTGGCCGTTCACCGCCTGCGCCGCCACCGCGAAGGACAGCGAATATTGCGCCGCCGATGTGCTGTCCGGCGCGCCCTGGAACAGGCAGGCGCTCTCATGGAAGGTGTTGATCCGGATGGTCTCTATTTCGGTGTGGGCAAAGCCATGTTCGAGCATCAGATCGCGAACGCCATCGATCGGCGCATGCGCCCAGCGGCAGATCGGATAGGGCTTCACATACTGCGTTTCCATCACCCAGCGTTGTCCCAGATCGGCCCAGATCGGCGCCACCTCATCGGCCTCGACGGTGATCGCCGGCGCGCCGGTAAACCCGTCCTCAGCCAGGATCGCGGCCGAAATACCGACCATCGCGCCCCATCCGGACCCGTCATGAAGCATGGTCGGGTTGGCGATCTCGCGCATCATCTGGCTTCGCGGCCCATGATATTCGGCGATGCCAAGCGCCTGGCGAAGCTGCTCCGGGCTCAGCCCGCGCATCCGCGCCGCCACCGCGGCGACGCCAAGCGCGTTCCACGCCCCCGAGGTATGATAGTCCGACACCGTGGCATGGAGCGAAAGACCGGCCCGTCCAGCAATTTCATATCCCACTGTGATCAGCGCCAGCGCATCTTCACCGCTGATGTCGCCCGCCTGTTCGGCCAGCGCCAGCATCGCCGGAATGACGGCGACGCCGATATGCCCCTTCACCGGATTATAGCCGTCATGCGCGTCGAGATTGTCCGTCTGCGTCGCCGCCGCATAGGCCGCGCCGGCCAGGCTGACCGGACGGCCATCAAAGATCATACGGGCGGTAAAGGCCGGATCGCCCGAGGCATGCAGACGGTGCGTCGCATCGCGCGCGATCCTGCCAGCCTGCATTGGGGCGGCGGCGGCGGCAACGCCCAGCGTGTCAAGACACATCAGCGCCGCGTCCCGGCGCGCCTTCTGCGGGATGTCGGACGGAGCCAGGCCGAAGACGAACTCTGCCACCCCCGACATCATTCTGTTCATCGCACCTTCCATCATATTCTCCCCTCAACGCGGCATTGCCGCCGCTGTACCTAAGCGCGAAGCCGTGCCCCCGCCGCGTCAAAAGGCGGCCCCTCCAGCACCGTCGCCCGGTGCGGCTTGCCAAGAATATAGATATCCACCTTGTCGCCGGCGCGCACCACGCCGTCGCGGGCATAGCCGATGGCCAGCGATTTGCCGACATTGTAGCCATAGGCCCCGGAGGTGACCCGACCAACCGGCGTGCCGTCGGCCAGGAAGATCGGCTCGCCACCATTGGCGTCGGCATCCTCGGTGACATCGACCTCGAACATGGTCAGGGATTCACGCGGCGGGGCATTGCTGATCTTCAGATAGGCATCCTTGTTCAGGAAGTCCTTATCGAGCTTGATCAGCCGGTGAAGCCCGGTCTCCTGCGGCCAGTATTCGGGCGAATATTCGCGGCCCCAGGACCCGTAGCCCTTTTCAATGCGCAGGGCGCCGAGCGCGCGGCCTCCGACCGGCCCGCCGTCATGCGCCGCCGCCGCCGCCAGAAGCGTGTCATAGAGCGCCAGCTGGTCCGCCTCGGCACAATGTAGCTCCCAGCCCAGGTCGCCGGTGAAGCTCACCCGGATGGCCAGACATTCGACCCCGCCAACGGTGATGCTGCGCGAGCGCATGAAGGGCCAGCCGTCATTCGACAGATCGGCATCGGTAAGGCTCGCCAGCATCTCGCGCGAGCGCGGCCCGGCGACATTGAACCCGGCCATGCGCGGCGTCGCGACCTCGATGGTGGTGCCGTCCGGCATCGGCACCATGTCGAAGAACCGGCGGTGATAGCGTTCCGCCATCCCCGACCCGATCATCATATAGCGGTCATCGCCGGTCATGGTGATGGTGAAGTCACCAGCCACCCCGCCGCGCATGCCGATCAGCGGTGTCAGGCAGCTTTTCCCGATCTCGCGCGGGACATGGTTCGCCACCAGCCGGTCCAGCCAGTCGCGCGCACCGGGGCCGGCAACCTCATATTTGCCGAAATTAGAGATGTCGATCACGCCGACATGTTCACGCAGCATCGTCGCCTCGCGGCCCACCGGCTCGAACCAGTTCTGACGGGAAAAGCCGTTCGTATCCTCAGTGCCTGGTTCGTCGGCGAACCACAGCGGATGCTCCCATCCAGCGTTCAGCCCGAAGACAGCTCCCATCTCCTTCTGCCGCGCATAGGCGGGGCGCATCATCGCCGGCCGGCCGGCGTCACGCTCTTCATTCGGGAAATGGATCTTGAAGCGGTGCATATACTGGTCGCGGACGCGCGCCTTGGTGAAGGCCTTGTCGGCCCAGTCGCCAAAGCGCGCCAGATCCCAGGCGAACATGTCCCATTCGGGCTCACCCTCGATCATCCATTGCGCCGCCAGAAGGCCAAGCCCGCCAGACTGGCTGAAGCCGGGGATGATGCCATTGCAGCAGAAATAGTTGCGAAGCTCCGGCACCGGCCCGAACAGCGCGTTGGAATCAGGGCTCCAGATCATCGGGCCGTTGATCACCCGCTTCACCCCGGCGCTGGCCGCTGCCGGCACCCGGTCAATGGCCCGCATGACATTCTCCATGATCCGGTCGAGATCATCGTCGAACAACTCATGGCCGAAATCGAGCGGGGTGCCCTCCTCGGCCCAGAACTTCATCTTTTCCTCATAGGCGCCGATCAGCAGCCCGTTGCCTTCCTGACGGAAGTAATATTCACCGTCGCGGTCGGCGATTGACGGAAGGCGCCGCCCGAGATTCGCCACCTCATCAATAGTCTCGGTCACAAAATACTGGTGTTCTGTCGGCTGCAGCGGAAGTTCAAGCCCAGCCAGCGCCGCCACTTCGCGTCCCCACAGGCCGGCGGCGTTCACAACCCATTGTGTATGGATGTCGCCCTTTTCGGTGCGCACGATCCAGCTGCCATCAGGCTGCGCCTCGGTGCCGGTGACCGGGCAAAACCGGTGGATCTCGGCGCCAAGCATGCGCGCCCCGGCGGCATAGGCGTGGGTGACCCCGGACGGGTCGACGTTGCCACCATCAGGCTCGAACATGATGCAGCGCACATCATCGAACTGTGCCAGCGGATGAAGCTCCTTCGCCTCCTCACGGCTGACCTCATAGAAGCCGAGACCATAGAATTTCGCCTTTGCTTCCTGAAGCCGGAGCTGGTGCTCGCGCTCCTCAGTCTGCGCCAGATAGAGCGAGCCGGGCTGGAAGACACCGCACCCCTGGCCTGTTTCGGCCTCCAGCTCCTTGTAAAGATTCATCGTGTAATGCTGGATGCGGGTGATGTTGTTGTTGTCATGCAGCCCGTGAATATTGGCGGCCGCGTGCCAGGTGGACCCGCTGGTCAGCTCGTCACGTTCCAGCAGCATGACATCGCGCCAGCCCATCTTCGCCAGGTGATAGAGAATGGAACACCCGACCAACCCACCACCGATCACCACCGCCTGCGCATGCGTTTTCATGACCTGTCTGCCCCCCAAACCCGTACATCAGGCACTTCGCGCGCCCATTATCAAAAGCTTGCGGCTGAAAATCGCGTGGTTTTGGTCAGGGTGCGACGGTTGCTGCGGTGGATGCGCCGGTGGCGGCGACATCCCCCAGCCTCACCGCCTGAAGATCAGCAGCCTGATCAGCCGGAACACCAGCCCGAACAACACCTGCCGAACGAAGGGATGGCGCAGGATCGCGGCAAGTCGCGCCCGCAGGCCCGGCAGCAGGCCCGGCAGCAACCGCAGCACCAGCGCTGCCACCGCAACGGCGATCAGGGCAAGAATGATCAGGCGCAGCATCTCAGACCCCCGGGTGATGGTATGGCAGCGGGGTCAATTCACATCCACCATTTTGCCGGGATTCATGATGTTCTGTGGGTCGATGGCCTTCTTGATCACCCCCATCAGGGCATAGGATTCCCCGTGTTCGGCCGTCATGTATTTCTTCTTGCCGAGGCCGACACCATGCTCGCCGGTCATTGTGCCACCAAGCTCGATCGACATCATGTTCAGCAGCCCGGCCAGATCGTTTGCCGCTTTCAACTCGGCCGCATCATCGGGCCGGATCAGGATGACAAGATGGAAATTGCCGTCGCCGACATGGCCAAGGATCGGCGCGACAAGACCTGACTCATCAATCGCGGCACGCGCCTGGCGGATCGCCACCGCCAGCTTGTCGATCGGCACGCAGCAATCGGTGACATAACCCTCGGCCCCGGGAACAAGCGCCTTGGCCGCGTAATAGGCATCATGACGGGCCTGCCACAGGCGCGTCCGGTCCTCGGTACGGGTGGCCCATTGCAGATCCGATCCGCCATGCTCACCGGCGATCGCGGTGAAACTCTCCACCTGCTCGGCGACACCGCTCTCGCTGCCATGGAATTCCAGGAACAGATGCGGCGTCTCGGGAAGCTTCATATCGGGGTTGTAGATGTTCATGCCGCGCATCTGCACCTCGTCAAGAAGCTCGATGCGCGCCATTGGCAGGCCAAGCTGCATGGCATCCATCACGGAATCGACAGCGCCATCGACGGTCTCGAAGGCACAGGTGGCGGCCATGATCGCCTCGGGCTGGCCAAACAGCCGTACGGTGATGCGGGTGATCAGGCCAAGCGTACCTTCCGAGCCCACAAACAGATGCGTCAGATCATAGCCGGCGGATGATTTGCGCGCCCGCGTGCCGGTCTCGATGATCTGCCCGTCCGGCAGCACCACTTCCAGCGCCATGACATTCTCGCGCATCGTGCCATAGCGCACCGCGTTGGTGCCGGAGGCGCGGGTCGAGGCCATGCCGCCGATGGTGGCATCGGCCCCGGGATCTACGGTGAACATCAGGCCGGTGGCGCGAAGCTCTTCATTCAGCTGCTTGCGGGTGACACCGGGCTCGACCACAGCGCACAGATTGCGATCGTCAATCTCGACAATCCGGTTCATCCGGCTGAGATCGACAGTGACCCCGCCCTTGACCGGCACAACATGCCCCTCCAGCGAGGTGCCAATGCCATAGGGCACGATCGGGCACTTATGCGCGGCACAGATGCGGGCGATGCCGGCCACCTGTTCGGTGTTTTCCGGAAACGCCACCGCATCGGGAAGCGCCGGGGCGGTATAGGCCTCGTCGCGGGCATGCAACTCACGGATCGACTCACCGGTGGACAGCCTGTCGCCCAGCAGCTCACGAAGGGCTGCGATGGCCTGTTCATGTTTCATCCCGACCCCGTCCATCATAACGCTCCAGCCAATTGGCGGCTCAGCACGCGGTGGCGCGAGAGCAGTGAATCCCGGTCAGCATAGCACCCCTGAAGCCAGCGATGACCAGTGCCGCCATAGGCCTTCCGCGCATGCAGGATACGGGTGTTGTCGACCACGAAACACTCGCCAGGTTCCAGCCGGAAACTGACCTCCATCACCGGATCGTCGATGATCTCGCCGAAGCGCCGATAGGCGTCATAATAGGCTGGCATCTTGTCGAACGGCACATCGATCAGCGGCGCCGCCGACCGGTTGTTGAAACGCACATTGATGATTTCGCCATCGGGGGAAAGTTCAATCATCGGCCGCCGCGCAACAAGATGAGTGTCAGCCCCGCCGGCAAATTCGAATCTGGCGCAATGATCCGCAAGGAGATCGAACCATTCCTCATTTTCCTCGCGCAGCCGCCGCGCCGCGGCAAAGCCGTCAACCACCATGCTGTCCCCGCCGGCGGCCGAGCTTTCCAGACAATAGAGAATCTGGATGGTCGGCACCGGATCGCGGTAGGGATTGTCGGTATGTGCCTGCAGGCCGAGGCCGGTATAGGCCAGATTGGTCGGGTTGATTTCGGTGCGCACCTCGAACTGGCGGCCATAATTGGTCTCGCGGACATAGCCGAACAGATCGACCACTTTCATCAACGCACCATCCTCAATGGGGCCGCCCGACATATGCGCAAATCCGTAACGCGCCAGCGCGCCAAGCCAGTCGCGAAGCACCGCGCCGCCGGCCTGGAGATCAGCGAAATCTGCTGTCGGCAGGCTGGCATTCAGCCCGCCATCCCAACAGATGATATCATCCCCGACCCAGCCGCGCGCGCCCGTGCCCTCGCGCCGGTCATAGCGGTTTGCCATCAACCAGTGCGGGTCAAAGGCGATGGTACCCGCATCACCGGAAAAGGTGACATGAAGCGCGCCATCTGACAGCGCCGCGCCGGTGATGCGAAGGTCCGCCGGAATATCCGCGAGGGTGATCAACCTCTGGCCATTGCCCGGCGCGCGCGTTGCCTCATCCATCGCATTGTCGCGAAGCCAGACAGCGTGGAACCTTGCCGTCTCGTCATTCCGTCCATCGGTCAGGGCAAGGTGTCGCCCATCCTCTGCAAGCTTGCATTCAAACATCCGCTGCCTCCTTCTCGGCTGCCCCTTGCCGTGCCAGGCGGCGCTCTCGCGCCATGATGATCATACCAGCCCCGACGATAAACAGAATACCTGGAAACAGGTCTTCAAACGGGGCCTCGGCAAAGAACAACCAACCAAGGGCAAAAGAAATCGGAATACCGAAATATTCGAACGGCGAGATCGTGCTGGGATCGGCAAGCCGGTAGGAGATCGCGATACACAGCACCCCGACGCCGCCAAGCGCGCCCATCATCACGATCAGCATGCCATCGCGGATGCCGGAAATGGCCACCGGCTCGACGAAGATCAGCATCGTGATAGTGGCCAGAATGCAGGTAAAGATCTGCTGGCCAAATTGAATCGCTGCCGAGGGCACATCATCCGGATAGAAGCGGACAAGGATGCTGGACAGGCCATAGCAGAAGGCGGCGATGACCGGCAGGACCATATAGGGCGAAAAGCCCTCGCTGAACGGCCGCATGATGGTCAGAACCCCGATGAAGCCAATGCCAATCGCCCCCCAGCGCCAGACGCCAACACGGTGGCCCAGCAACGGAATAGACAGCGCCGCGATAAAGATCGGACCGCTGAAGCCAAGCGCCCCAGCGGTGGCAAACTCGATCTTGGTCAGCGCCGTGTAGAAGCAGACCTGTGCGATCACAACGGCGGCGGCGCGCACCAGATTGATCATGTAATAGCGGGTCCGGTGAAGCTTCGGCAATTCGCCGAACTGCCGGCCATGCCACAGCAGCAAGGCGGCCGGCAGCACACCGAACAGATTGCGAAGCGCCGAGATCTGCAGGATCGGATAGCTGTCGCCAAGAAACCGCACCAGAATGCCCATCATGTCAAAGGCAAGGATGCCGAACAGGATCACGCCGATGGCCAGACCAACATTGCGGGGCATGTCATAGCTCTCCTGTTACCCCGCGACGACGACCATGCGTCGTCAGAAATCCAGCGACCAATTCAGCTCGCCTTCAAAGGTCACCAATTTCGGTGCCAGCTGGCGGCGATAGGGGAGGATCACATCCTTCGACAACTCAGTCATCTGGTCGGCCTGGGCGCAGTCCTGCAGCGTCCACACAGCCTGCATCATATGCGGTGTCTCGGGATCATGGACGATTTCCAGCCGCGCGGACGGAAGATGATCTTTCATCTGCGGCCATTGCTGCTTCAGCACCATGAGAAACATCTCGCAATCCTCGCGGCTGGCGAAGGTGTTGGAAAAATCTTCGTGTACATTCACAGCCCCTTTCCGCCGTCGACCGCCATCACGGATCAGTAGATTTCGAACAGGCCGGCCGCCCCCATGCCGCCGCCGATACACATCGATACCACGCCAAGCTTCGCGCCGCGCCGCTTGCCCTCGATCAGCAGATGCCCGGCAAGGCGCGCACCGGTCATGCCATAGGGATGGCCAACCGCGATTGACCCGCCCGAGACATTATAGATGTCAGGATCAATCCCCAGCCTGTCACGGCAATAGAGAACCTGCGAAGCAAAGGCTTCATTCAGCTCCCAGATATCAATGTCACCCACCGACAGCCCATGGGCGGCGAGAAGTTTCGGCACCGCGAACACCGGGCCTATGCCCATTTCTTCCGGATCGCATCCGGCAACAGCGATACCGCGAAGGCACCCCAGCGGCGACAGCCCACGCTGCGCGGCCTCGCCAGCCTCCATCACCACCAGCGCCGACGCCCCGTCGGACAGCTGCGAGGCATTGCCGGCGGTGATGCACACCCCCTCGGCAAGCTGCTGGCCATCGCGGAAGACCGGCTGCAATCCCTGCAGGCCTTCGAAGGTCGTCTGCGGGCGCACCCCTTCATCGGCCGCCAGTTCCACCATGCGGTCACTGATCTCGCCAGACTCCTTATCCTTCGCCTTCATCACCGATGGCATCGGCACGATCTCGGCATCGAAGCGCCCTTCCTGCTGTGCCTGATGTGTGCGGCGGTGTGATTCGGCTGCATATTCATCCTGTGCCTCGCGCGAAACGCCATATCGGGCGGCGACGATCTCGGCCGTCTCCAGCATCGACATATAGACGTCCGGGCGATGGTCATGGATCCACGGATCGATAAAGCGATGCGTGTTCATGCGGTCCGTCTGCACCAACGAAATGGACTCAACACCGCCGCCAACCCCGATGTCGATCTCGCCACATCGCACCCGGTCGTTGATGATGGCCAGTGCCATCAGGCCGGAAGAACATTGCCTGTCCACCGTCATGCCGGGGACCGATGTCGGCAGACCAGCCCGGATCAGCCCCTGGCGCGCCACATTCACATGCGTTGATCCCTGTTGCAGCGCCGCGCCCATCACCACATCACCGACCTCGCCGCCGTCAAGCCCGGCCCGCGACACAGCATGCTGGATGGCGTGGCCGGCCAGCGCCTGGGCCTGGGTATCATTGAAGGCTCCGCGATAGGCCTTGCCGATCGGGGTACGGGCGGTGGATACAATCACGGCATCACGCATGACATAGATCCTTTCGGTCAGAAAACATGCCAGACACGGCGTGGATCGTGAAAACACGCTACAGGCAGATGGCCCTGATCGCAATGTGGGTGCGCACAATCGCCAAACAAGAAGCCGTTGGACGCGGACGGGGTCATCGCCTATATCTAGGGCCACAGCCCGGCGAGGTGTTCGGGTTGCCTGCCGGAACAGGAACATGGCCGAGCTTGCATCGAAAACCATCGGACGCCCAGTGTCCTTTGACCGCACCAGCACCATCGAGGCTGCCACCAATCTCTATTGGCAAGCCGGTGTTGCTGCGACCTCCTTCAATGAAGTGTCGCGTGCGCTCGGCGTTTCGAAACCGACCCTGTATCGCTATTTCGGCGATGAGGACGGGCTGGTCAGCGCCGCCATCGAGCATTATGTCAGCCAGCGCACGCTCTATGCCGATCTGCTTGGCGCGACAGGCGATATCCGCACCGACCTCAATGCCTGGTTCGACAAGCAGATTGATGATCTCTTCGAGCGGCATGCTGATGCCACCATGCCGGCAGGCTGCCTTCTGATGGAGTGTGTCCAACTCGGCACGGCCATTGGCGAGAAGAGCAGAGCCACTGTGCATCAGGCGGTGCAAGACATCCTCAACATGTTCGAAACCAGATTGAAAGCTGCCGATGACGCCGGGCAGCTGCGCCCCGGGATCGACCTGAACGCCGCCGTTCGGCTTGTTGCGGGCCAGACCATCATCGCCAAGAACATGGTGTTGATTGGCGAGCCAAAAGAGAATCTCAAGCTCATGGTGGCTCTGGCAATCGACGGAATTGCCGTCTGACCACATCGGAAGAAGCTTCCAGAAGGGCTGCCAGACGAGACCCGCGAAGGCATCCAACTGCGAAATAAATACCGATCGGTATTTTATCATTGACATAAATACCGGGCGGTATAGCTTGCGCCGGACAAAACCGTATAAACGTTGGCTGTTATACGGCTGACACAGGACATACTTACCGTTCGGGCAGAGTCTGCTGTGCCCGAACAGACCAAAAAAAA